>NZ_QPND01000020.1:0-61888 GCF_003344565.1 Saliphagus sp. LR7
AGCGGATGGTCAAAGAGACGATCGTCGAGGCTCTCGAAGAGATCCGCGAGCAGAATCCGGTCGGGCGGATTCTGCTCGTGGCCGATAACTACGGCTCCCATCATGCTCATCTCACCCAGGATCGGGCTGACGAACTCGGCATCGAGTTCGTCTTCATCCCGCCGTACTCGCCGACGCTGAACGCGATCGAGCCGCTCTGGAAAGACCTCAAACGCGAAATCTCACCGGAGATTTTCGCGGACAAAGAGCACTTCCGCGAATTTCTCACCGAGACGTTTCTCCAATTAAGCCGTCGCATAAGTTTCGCTAGTGACTGGATTGAGACTTTCCTCCCGGATATTCAGGTGTTAAGGTGATCACTCATACTCGGGGTGAGGTTATGCACCAGAGTATTATTCCTCATTCTCACCATGCAGCAGCATCAGCCGGGGTGGATTCGGCAAGTATCGAGGTCTACGTGAATTGAGTTCGTCGAATAAACGCGCTCAGAACTCCGATTTTACGATGAACGGCTAGATCGAATATTACTGAGAGTATTAGCTAAAGACGGATGCTCATTAAGGTAATCATCGGTCTCACGGTGGCTCTTCTCCAGTTCAACGCGGAAGAGAATCAACGCAATCCGTACCCACTCGACGCGCCCTCCGGTGCGGCGGGTACATCCGGATCGTCAAGGTGCTGTTTGGCACGGTCTCGACACATCCGCACCTGCCGTCTGAGCGATGCCATATCTCCAGACGGCGTCCAATCCCTGGTTACTTTGTCGGAATCTTCGTGTGAGAGCGTCTGAAGCTGCCGTCAATCGGTGGCAAAACAAGGCAACCTCTTGGCGTGGTGGGGTTGCCGCTACCCGGCGAACGTTTTTGTCTGCTTCCCCAAGTATGCGCCTATGGTATTGGACCCGACGGTCGCCTCGAAACGGGCGTGGACGAGTCAAACGTACGACGAAGTGAACGAAATCGCCACGGAGGCCGGTTCCGTCGCCGTCGTACCGGTTGGCGCTGTCGAACAGCACGGCAAGCATTTGCCCGTTGGAACGGACACGCTGCTGGTGTCGGCGGTCGCGAAGATCGGCTGCGAACAGGCACGCGAGGGACTCCCGGTCCTCTTCACGCCGACGATTTGGTGCGGTCTCTCAGACATGCATCGGGGGTTCGGCGGCGGCATCTCGCTGAGCGTTCAAACGATGGCTGCGGTGTTGGAGGACGTGGGGGGGTCGGTCCTCGACTGCGGGTTCGACGCCATCCTGTTTCTCGACGGCCACGTCGGCAACGAATCGGTCGTGGGCAACGCCATCACGTCGCTCGGTCGGGAACACCCCGACGAGGAAGTGATGGGAATTCCGTACGCGCAACTCGCACGGCCGGTCGTCAACGAAGTTCGGGAGAGTGACATTGGAGGAATGTTTCATGCCGCGGAGTTCGAAACCTCGCTCGCGTTGGAACTATTCGCCGAACTCGTCGATGAGGACGCTGCGGAGGGCGAACTCCTTAACACGCCGTACGACCTGCGGCCCGCCGACTTCTTCGATGGCGGCCCGCTGTCGGTTTACCTGCACTTCGAGCAGTACTCAGAAACGGGTGCGGTCGGCGATCCCGAACTCGCGAGCGCGACGAAGGGCGAACGCCTCTTCGACGCCATCACCGACGAACTCGCGGTTCTCCTCGAACGGATTCACGAGGAGAACCGAGACTGAACAAACGGCGAGAATCGTCCACCGTCGCTACGTTCGGTCAAACTAATCACGTGTCTTATCCGAGTTTGAGCCCGGTAGCGGCCATGACCGACGTCGCTGGGGAGCGGGCTCGCGGTCGGCGAGCAGGTCCACAGCGCTTTCGTTCGAAGGTTCACGATGACGCTCTCGCCGCCCAGCCGCGTCGCCGCCGCGTCGAGCAGTGTAGCCTCGCGAAATAATCAGAAACAAGGGAAGTACCCGCTCCACCACTGGATACTGCATCACCCAACTGGTAAATGAGAATACTTATATATCACAAAAGATATCGTGGGCCATGGTACGGGATACCAACGGTAATGCCGCTCCAGAAGAAACGACAGACGACCGCTCAGAGATTACTGCCCTTAAACAACGAATCTCCAACCTTGAGGAGCGAAACAAGGTGATCGAAGAGGAGCTACGAAGCGAATCCAGATCCGCGAGGATGACACGCCGAAGTGCGTTGGGCGTACTCGGAGGCGGCGCATTACTCGGCACGGCTGGCTCCACCAGCGCTCGGGAAGGCGTCAATGACGAGGACAGTGGTAATCCTCCATGGGCACCCGACGAGCACGATCACAGCGGTGAGTACGGCACCCCAAACCAACTGGGCCAGGCCGCACCTGTCGAGTCAGTGACTGCCCACACTTTCCACGACGTGCCATACATCCAGAAAGAAGAAAAAAGCGGGATCTCAGATCGGGACATCGTGAGCGGGCGCCCGATCCAGATATGGGTTGATCCCAACGGCGACGACGATGGTGGTGGCACCGAAGACGATCCTGTCGCTTCTCTTCAGGAGGCGCTCAACAGATTGCCGTATATCCTTACACACCCAGTCGATATCGTCCTGACCTCGGGAACTGTGGACGATCCGACCGTGCACGATACGGGCGTCGGCGTGATGAGCGGGATGCACATGTCGATCTACCACGCCTACGAGGAGGGGGACACCTACTTCGAGGGCGCAACCGGAATGAACGTCGCGATCCGTAGCGAATCAGGCAATCCCGAAGATACGATCCTCGGTGCGGATTACTATCTCTCGTTTTACTTTGTCGGCAATTCCGTGCTCAATGTCGGATTCAAGGACCTGACGATAGATGGCGGGATAGAGAACTACGGCGGCGTGTTCGGCGCGATCGACTGCGTATTGAAGGGCAGTCCACGGACGGGCCAACTGTTCGCTGGCTACGCTGGTAACACATTCGCTACCCGATGTGAGATTACCGCTCCAGTCGTGACGTCAAACAGCGCGGGCGCGGTGGTGGGCCTCAACAGCTGCACAGTGGACCCACCCGAGGGCGAAACCGACTGGAACGGCAATCGGGGCGTCCTCAGCCAGTATCAAGCCGGTGCGACAGTCTTCGCCAAGGGTGGCGACATCAACGTGCCCTGGTTCGGCGATGGAGCCATCGGCTACGTCGTCACCCTTGACAACATCTACCATCCTGCCGCGCCAGACGGGATTATCGACAACTGAACGAGCAACTCTTTCGGATGGGGCACACCGGTCCGCAGTTTTTGTTCGAAACTCGGGTTTCAGTGGATAGGTACGGTATAGTTGAGGGAATTTAAGAGACAGATCGCAGTGAGTGGGGTCTATGATACTCAGAGACCTTTTGTAGACCTGGGACGTTCAAAGGTTCCGCCAATCATCTCTGACCTCTCACTCAACTTATTTCTAGGAAAGATGTCCCAGTCGTTCGATTCTGAGTGAATTTGTTAAAAGGGAACTCCGTCTAGTAATCCTAAGGGGTAATTAGATGTAACACATTACATAGAATGGTATGCTTATTGATACCTATCGCCACATTTATGTGTACAAGCACATATCATATGATTACATGGCCCCAGTTGACTTGTCACTATTTCCGGGGCTGTGGTCTCAGGCTGACATACACCGCCCATACGGCAAAGTCGGAAACCCGTATGAGCGTTTGAGATAATGACTATCGCTCATCTGTAGCGGTCGTGTTTAATTAAGATTGGAGAATGAGGCGTATCGATTTTCTGAGTGTCTATGACAGAAATCGCACGCCTCAGCGGCCGTAGCGACTGGATCCACTTGGGTTTTGTGGAGGGGGAGCAGACACCGCGTCAACTGATGGCTCTCGGTATTCGACTACATCTTGCTGTATTATAGCTTTCGAATACAATTCGATAACTCGAGTAGTTCGGTGTCGAACGATCGCGGAAGGCCGTCCACGATTGGGTGCAGAAAGCCGATCTACAGCCTGCAAACGACGCGAGCTCGGATCATATTACGCTCGACGAGACAGTGATCCGGATTAATGGCCAACAGTACTGGCTGTACGCCGCCGTCGACCGAATACGAACCGATTCCTTCACGCACGGCTGTTTACGACGACTACGGCAGCAGTAACGCAGCAGTTTCTCTGGGAACTTCGCGAGAAACACGATCTCTCCGAAGCGGTGTTTCTCGTCGATCAGTTCGGCTATCGGACTGCCCTTGCTCGGTTAGGGTTTAACGGTCGGGTCGACTATACTGAGCGAAACCTCATCGAAAAGTGGTTTCACACGTTCAAAATGCGAGTCGACCGTTTCCATAACTCGTGGGTGGGCAGTCGGCGGAGTGCCCGAAGTTGGATTGAACAATTCGTGCATTATCACAACCATCAGAGACCGCATCAATCGCTTGATGGACGAACGCCAGCTGACGAGGCGCTTAACTAGACAGTGCCGGCGTCACCGATCAGTTAGAACATTGACTAGAGGCTTCCGAAAGCAGCAGAGTAGCCTCTTGACGCGGTCAGAAATAGGGAGAGCACGGGTTCCACCTTTAGATACTACACCACCCATAAATAATAACGAAATATTTATTATAGAGAGTATAATCGTGTATGGTGAATGCCTAGACAATCGAGAACAAATGACACAACAGATTGCACGGCCGATGACAGGCAAGACGGGAGCGTTTCACGCCGGCGCTACCTGAAGACGAGCGCGGGTGCGGGCGCGGTTACCACGTTGGGGCTGGCGGCGCTGTCCGATCGGGCGGCGGCGAACCCGACGAGAGCGGAGAACCAGCGGTCGGGCGACGACGACTGGTTGCCGACCGCGCCAGGTGGGGCGCGCCCAGCAGGCACACATCCCGAGGATATCAATCATCACGTCGAGGGATATCCATCACAAACGAGCGTCGCGCCCGCCGAGAGTCTCGATTTCCATGTAAGTACTGCACCTGCTGCAGACTACCGTATCGATGTCTACCGACTCGGGTGGTACGGCGGGGCCGGTGGGCGACGGGTTGCCTCGCTCGCCGAGAAGGAGGGCGAGCAACAGTCGATTCCCGACTGGGACGCTGAGACGGGCCTCATCGAGTGTGACTGGCCGGTCACCGACACGCTCAACGTTGACAAGGACTGGACCTCGGGGGCGTACATGGCTAAGTTCGTGGCAACCAGCGGCGAATACGCAGGCGAATCGACGGGCTATGTCTTCGCCGTGCGCGAACGCGAGGATCGGGGCCGCAATGCGAAAATGCTCGTCCAGTTGCCCAATGCGACCTCTCAGGCGTACAACGGCTGGGGCGGTAAGAGCCTCTATAATTTTACGAGCGCGGCGAGCCACGCGAAGGAAGAGACGGGAGGGTGGACCGCAAACATCGTTTCCCACGACCGGCCCATTGGGGGAGCACCCACCAACCACATGCGGTATGCGATCCACGCCGTTCGGTTCCTTGAACGGGAGGGCTACGACGTCTCGTACGTCATGGACGATGACGTCCACCAGAACCCCGAGATGCTCCAGAACCACGAAATGGTCATCAGCGCCGGCCACGACGAGTACTGGAGTATGGAACAGCGCAACGCCTTTGAGGACGCGCGAGATGAGGGAACGAATCTCGGCTTTTTCGGGGCGAACAGCGCGTTTTGGCAGGTCCGCTACGAAGACGACGGTCGGACGATGATCGGTTACAAGGAAAACGTCGAGGACGATCCGCTCGCCGGGACGCAAAACGAGACCGATCTGTTCCGGAGCTTGCCGGACCCGCGTCCGGAATGTGAACTACTCGGCGTGATGAGTGTAGGGGCTGGCCTCTATAACTTCCCTGATTACACCGTCCAAGAGGAGGCGATCGACCATCCATGGATGGAAGACACCGGCTTCGAGGCGGGCGATACGATCGTCGGCTGCATTGGTCACGAGTGGGACTGGATCCGCGAGGACTGCGAGGTCCCCGGCGAACTCACGAACTTCTTCCACTACGAGGAGGGATCGAGCGATCTCTGGGTCACCAATGATCAGGACGCGGATTCGGTCGCCTACAAGGCTCCGTCGGGCGCGCAGGTTTTCAGTACGGGCACGATGGGATACACGTGGCGCATCGATCCTGATCCCGCATGGAACGATGTCTGGCCCTACAACCGGGTTCAGGAGTACAAACCCGCCGTGCTCGAACCCGACGAGCGTCTCCAGCAGTTCACGCGTAACGCCCTCGATGACCTGCGAAAACCGAACCCGCCCGGTCACGGTGGAGACCCACCTGGACACGGCAAGTGATCCACCCGGTCGGGAACGCGGGCGGTAGATAGGGTTAAGCGTTCAGGTGAGGGACTCGGGGGCCGACGCCCTTGATGTATCGGAACGTAGACTTGCCAATTAGAAACGAACGGAACGAATGAGTGGGTGATAACGAACGCGTTTCATTCAGTAAGGGTAATGAATGCGTTTCGTTCAGTGAGGATAACGAACAGTGGGATTTATCAGGGTGATATTCCTTTCATCGAGTGAAATACTCGCACCGAGCGCACCGATCAAAACGAACGAAACGAACAAAACGATTTCACTAAACTAACGATTGCTATGGTCAAAACCAACACTTCACAAATCACCGTGGCGAATCAGAAAGGGGGCGCAGGAAAGACGACTGATGTTATATCCATACGAAGACTCTGTTCAACGACATCGTCAACCGGCTTGAGGATACCTTTGAGAATGTCCTGCAGATGGAGGTGGACACAGGATCAACAATTGGGGAGGTGTCTCAGGTATCGAAGCCGACTACGGGGTCCATGAGGAAGAAGAGGAACGAACGAGACGATCGAAGTGAATAGGATGAACACAACTAATTCATCTATTGAAACTAACATAACGAGTTCTATGATTGTAATGAACGAAACGAACGAAACGAATTCAACACAAATGGAACGGCCGAACGATCTACATTCCGGATAATCTCATCAACGGATTGAAAAACATGCACCCCGAATCTCAATTGAGACACCGGCTCTGTGACATCGGAGATGGGTAGCCTCCCAACAGTCGTCAAAGGACCTTGTTGTTGTTGGTCCGTGTTAACCCCACTAGTGGCCGAAATCCGATGATACAGTGTCTAAGGGTCACGAACCAAACAGCCCCACCAAGTCATCACGCATCTCATCCCGGCGATGGCGACGGCGTTCGGGCTTCGAGAGGTAGTTATCGAGGACGACATCGGCTGATTTCGAGCCCTGCTCTTCCGCGATATCCTCGAACCGCTCACCCACCCGTTTGACCGCTGCCCCATACGCCGTATACCAGTATCGGCGCCCCATTTTCGGGGTTGGCGTCGACCCGTCAACGGTCACCCCTGCCTCCTCAGCGAGTTTTCGAAAGTGCCGGCGGGCGGTCTCAGTCGAGATATGGCCCGATTTCGAGGAGGATGATGGCAACAGGTAGCCGTTCCATTCGTCGCTGTGCTCGTCGTCGAGGGTATTGATTCGCGATTCGAGCTCCTCGACACCGACTAGCAACGCAACAGTCCCCGGCCCGTTCTTGCGTTCATTCTCGCCAAAGTCGATGTACGGATCCGGCCCCTCGGGATCATCCTCGTCGGGAGTGAGCGTGAGCTGGCGCGTATGGAGAGCACAGACCTCACTCGGCCGTAGTCCCCATCCACAGACTCCACTGACGAGAAGGCGGTCCGCTGGCGTCTCAGCGGTCTGGTAGAGCGACTGAATCTGATCTGCCTTGAGTGCGGGATTATCCCAGTCAGGCGTCGAATCCCATCCAAATCTCCGCTCGAGCCGTGTCGTCGGATCGTAATCGGCTTTCCCGAAGTCGACGCGGTGTTGGTAGAATTGCCTGACCTCCTGGACGTACTTGAGCCGTGATGCGTGCGTATTCAGCGTCTCGTCGAGTCGTCGCAGAACGTCGAATGTATCCGCGACACGGGTTTTCTTCTCGGAACTTCCCTGCTCAGACTGGAGGGAAGAGAGCAGGTCATCAGTGTCGTTCACCTGCTGGTAAGTTTCGACATAGCGGCGAAGTACCGAGCGCCGAGTTGCGATTGTCGATTCAGCCCGCCCCTGTCGGTCCCTGAGCTCATGCAGGTAGGATTCGAGGGCCTGACGGGTGTCTTGATCATCAACAAACGCGAACGCGCTTTCTTCGGTTCCGTCGTGTGGTGGAACGCCGATCTCGTCGTAGAAGTCTCCGGGTGAGAGGTCGAAGGTCCGGGAGAGATGTGCGATAAAGCCTCGATAGCGGTCACTCAGCCAGGCATAGGTCGGTGTCTCGTGGTCGGGATCGAGGCCATCAGCCTGCATCTCTCGGGTGATTTCCTCGTGATAGAAGGCTTCGCAGTCCTCGAGGTCCATCGTGCTATAGCGTGGTGAGTCGGTGGTCGTGTCGGTGGACATTGATGATGTGGTGGTGTGAAGCTGAGTTCTCTTGTTTTCGAGCTTGCAAGTGGCAGGTGAAATCGCGTTACGGAAGGCGATTCGCTATGTGCACCTGCGATTCTAAGCCAGTTGGTTTCGGTGGTTAGGGCGTTATTCTTGATCTACTTATACTTTGTGTGGTGTGGTTTTCCGGTCCAGAAAACCACAACAACACAGAATAGGCCAGATTACCATCCCGAAACAGTAAATCATATAATGATATACCAACTGCCTAGTCTGGAGTTACGAATGCCGATATATCTATGCATCGAATTCCCACTTAGCGCGGTATCCCAACTCGATTGAGGTACGATTGAACGGCTGCAAACTGCCACTCACCGAGCTGAGTGGCAGTTTGCCGCGACTCGGGCGTGAAGTTCGACCGCCTCGATAGCGATGCTCCTCTAGACGGGCGAGCACGGCGTGGTTTACTACAGCAATGTGACCGCGCTCCGTCTCAGGAAGCCACCAAACCGCGGGGCGATGACCCGAGGTTTCATGCGAAGCTCGACGACCCCGAACGGGCGTTGGACGAGGAGATCAACGAGTAGCCACATATCGTACAACAGAATCGCGAACCCGAAGTGGCAGAACCGCACTGCGTACTCTCTTGAGCTTATCCACGGGGCAAATTGCTTGATGCTGCCGTACGCTGCTGCTGGCCCGCCGGGCGAACCCGACTCAAGTCAGGCGATTATCTTGGCGATCCGAGTCCGTATCTCTTTGGCGATGGTAAGGAACGTCGACGCACGGACGCGAGTCTCAGTTCGTTCGTCGCCGAGCAAGCATTTTACTAGTGTGTCCACGAGTCGCCATATCGGGTACAGCAAGCACCCGAAGATGAGATGAAAAACCGGTAACTGTGGTCCTTGCTGGTGGTTTCCGTCATAAACGACTTTATCTCCTGTACCCGTTCTCGATTCCCCACCGATTGGCATACTAGTGCGTGAAACGCGCGATCTGGTGTACGACCGGGGCTTCATCCGTATCACCGTCCAAAACGTCCAGATCTGGATGGTTCGTCGCAAAGACGACGTGTCGTATGTCGGCTCCAACGACGGCATACGACTCTCTGTAGGCCATTTCCGCTTCCAGTTCCAGGAATTCCGATCTGAGCGCCCATTCGATGGTCTCCTCGTTTGGGTCGTCGTCGAAGGTATCGAGGAACTCCTCGCCCAACTGGTGGCGAACCGTCTGTTGAGTGGCATCGGGAGCCGACCCATCGAGGAACGCGACGTATTCGAGATGTTCGCCGACCTCGTCTCCATTCCCGGCAATACAGTCGTCCGACCTGTGCCGATCTGTTTCGTTGCGGTCCTACCGCAAATCGTACTGTGACTCCTGGGAGTCAGGTCAGGTTTCGGCGACGCCACAGTAATCGATCGCTGTACACGCGATCGATTGTGCAGTTTCAATAAGTGACGGTAGGGTAACGTACTCGTTTGCTCCATGGATGTTGTTCGGCTCCGGACCCAACGACATTGCTGGAATGTCGTAGTACCGTTTGTAGTATCGTGTGTCGTTCCCCCCGCTTCCGCCATAGAAGACGCCCTCGTGGCCAGTTATCCACTCCGCGTTACGCATCGCTACCTGGAGGAGTTCCTCGTTCGGGTCGGTCTCGTGAGGATCCGCCTGAAGTCCGAAGAACTCCAATTCCGGCGGATGGTCACTGAGCCACTCGTCGGATTCGGTCACGCCCGCGATCGTCGCCTCAAGTTCCGCCATTACATCTTCAGGTTCTTCGCCGGGAGGCCATCCCAATCGACCAGTTAACTCAACTTCTCCGGGAATGATAGCCGGCCACTCGGCGGCCTCGATCATCCCAATGTTGAGGTTGGTTTCGTGCCCCCGCATCCGCGGATCCTTCCGGTACGCTGGTTCGTAGTCGATACGTGCCTTGCGCTCAGCATCGAGTTCACGCAACGCCTCGTACAACCTCATTGCCTTGTCCAAGGCATTGATACCCTCGAATCCGTATCCGACGTGGGCGCTTTTCCCGTGGACGGTGAGTTTGAAATATCTGACACCTGCACTCGCCATTCCCATGTTCGGCACACCCTTCGGTTCTGCGATGATTGCACCGTCGGGAAGGTATCCACGCATCAACACCGAGAGGATCCCTCCGACGCCCCCGTCTTCTTCCTCTAGTGTGGACTGCAGATAGATGTCACCCTGAAGTTCGATCCCAAGATCACGAAGGCAATCGATGGCGTGGATACAGGCTGTGAGCCCGCCCTTCATGTCACCCGTCCCGCGTCCGTACAGCCGATCGCCCTTCTGGGTCATCGAAAACGGATCGTAGTCCCACTCCGAGTCGGTTACGGGTACTACGTCCATGTGACCACTGAGGGCCAGTGTTGGGCCGTCGCCTTCCCCTTTGATCGTTGCGACCACGTTCGGTCGATCCTCGTATCCAACTTCCTGGTAGGGCTGTGTCTCGAAGAAGCCTTCGTGCTCTCGGAGATCGTCGACGTCTGGTATCCAGACGTCCGGCTCCAGACTCATTTTCTCGAATTTGTCGATGACGACTTCCTGGCCCGGCCCCTCGTTCCCGATCACCGTCTCCTTATCCACCAGGCTCCCGAGCAGCTTGACCATCCCCTCAGTTCGTTCCTCGATCCGTTCGTTAACCTGGCGTTTCAGCTCCTCGTGTTCCATGATCTGGCTAATATGACGAGAGGTCTGTCTTAAGTGTTCTCACGAGTCGTGGTCTGGACCCCTGCGTAGACGATCTCGTTGTATTCCGCGATGGACTGTCCAAGAGCGAAAATCGTCGCGTTCGCGGCACTATTAAATGGACTGCACCCGAGCGCTTCAACTGAGCTCATGGGTTCAACCCTTATCGGTTACGTGAGCGACGAATGGTACGTGGCGTTGAACGACGTTCAACTCGAGTTTCGACGGGACGGGAATCGATACGATGTCGTCCGGTCGACTCCGAGAGGTGCGGTATACGCGGACGTTGGACCTGGAACGTACGATGTCACGCTCGCAAAGGACGGATACGGTTCGAAACACGTGATGGTCGATGTCGACGATGACACTCACCCTTACCAGTTCCGACTCCTCTCTGATCGGTTGTACGGATATATGACTCCGATCTGCTCGACGGCTGGCGACCTGGCCCGATTTCGTGTTCACGCGACGGAAGAAGTCCGAGTGACACTGTGGCGGTACGGTGAACACAGGGAACGTATCCGGCCACTGGACTGGCACGGTGAACACGGGCCGCAGGCCGGAAAACAGCTCCTGCCCGACGGTGATCTAACGCAGAGCGGCGTCAAGTGGCACCCACCACATCCGGGGGCGTTCGCCACTCAGACCGTCGAAGCACGGGATCGAACCGGGCTCTACTACGTTCATCTCGAAGAGAAGGAGTCCGGTGAATTCTTCTCGTTCCCATGGGTCGTTGCACCTGCCGAACCTGACGCCGATGTTGCAGTAGTTGCCGCGACGATGACGTGGAATGCCTACAATAACTTCGGAGGGCGGTCGAATTACGTCAATCCGGCGTCTCTTCCCGATCGGCCGGTGGTCGATTCCCACTTAGACCTGGACCGATACGACGACGACCCATCGATTCGTGAAGGGCTTTATGGCGCTGAAAACCACGAATACGCGCCGCTGTCGTTCGAACGACCCGCTCCATACAACGCGGTCGACCGTGACACCGACCTCCATGACCCGATTCGTGGTCGGTTCGACACCTATTTTGCCCCGGCGGAGTGGCGCTTCCTCGGCTGGCTCGAAACGAGAGGTTACGACTACGACCTGTACGCGGACAACCAGCTTCACGACGGTACACTCGACCTCGACGCGTACGACGTCCTGGTAATCCACACGCATCCGGAGTACTGGTCGCGGACTATGTATGACCGCGTCAAGGATTGGGTCTTCGAACGCGGCGGGCAACTCGCGTATCTCGGCGGTAACGGCATCGACTGCGAGGTCGACGTCGTGGACGAAACCCGGGTCCGCTATCTGAACAAGAGTCGTCCAATATCGATCAGTGAATCCGGCAAGTACGAAGGTGATACGCCACGGTCCCGGGGAGATGAGTACGAAACCCGGTTCGATCGAACGCACGAGTCCGCTGGTCGCCTGCTTGGTGTGGTGACGACCCTGTCCGGTCTGATGACGGCGGCACCGTACGAGGTGGTCACACCTGAACACTGGGTATTCGATGGTACAGGCCTCGAATCGCATGAACGGTTCGGTACCGAAACCCTCCAGGAACGAATCAGCGGCGGTGCGTCGGGACAGGAGACGGATAAGCTTAGCCGGTACGCTCCCGAGTCGGTGCAACTGCTTGCCAAGGGGGCCAATCCCAACGACGGGGGTGCCGAGATGGTGTACTACGAAACCGACAGCGACGGAGCGGTGTTCTCGGTGGGTTCAATAACTTATCCGGCCGCGCTGCTGGTTGACGACCATACGGCGACTATCACGGAGAACGTCCTTGACCGATTTCTGACTGGAGAATAAGGACCGTTTGGGACCTGTACAGAGAGACATCGGGAGAGATGCCGACCGGGAAATTCTGGCAGCCACATACTTATTCGCTCTTGATCTGTGTCGACGGGGATCCGGTCGGGCTCACTGGACTACCACCGAAAACTGCGACCCGTCGAATGCGGCTGGGGCTGTCCGGATGTGTCGAACCTGAAGCTTGAGTATGTAGCCGTGGGTTGAACTCGGATCCGTAATTCATGACGGGATAACTGTTCGGGGGAACCACTGAAATCAGGAATTTCACGACAGTACAAACTTGCACTTCTCGTTCAAAGATAGAAGTACTGGGTCGGTAGTCCGTTATCCTCCTCTATTGAAAATGGGCGACTGCGACGGGGTTACTCCGTAATGAGTTTGGGAAGACGAGGCCGAGAAGGCGATTATGGGCGTCGCTCTCCTCGACCTCGTTGAGACAGCACTACGTGTAGCCAAACAAGCGTTGGGAAACCGAGCGGGCAAGCCCGACTCGGGCGGGCTTGCCCGCGAGGCCCATATCGTCGCACACTGTATTCGCAAAGAGGAAGGCCACAGCTACGCCGAACTGGTTGACCGAGTCAGTCTCATGCCGTCGGTGTGCGACCGTCTCGGCTTCCACCCGGACGCGCCCCCTGACCCAACCACGTTCTACCATTCATTCGACCGCTACGCGATGTACATCTGGCGGGCGTTGCTGCGCATCTCCGCGCAGCAACACCTGCAGTCTGGGCACGTCGCACTCGACAGCACGTTTTTCGAACGCAACCAAGCCTCGCAGTACTATCTCCAGCGGTGTGGCCGAAGCGTCAATACAGTTAAGGCTACGACGCTGACCGATACAGAGTCCCTGGCGGTGCTGGACGTACACTGCTGTATCGAGCGCGAACACGGCACGAAGGCTGGCCCGCGGGTCGTCCGCCGGAACGCGGACGACCTGCGGGCCGTGGCCGCCGACAACGGCTTCCAGGATTGGTACACCGAATACGAGATCACCTCACTGGACGTCGACTACCTCGTTCACTACCGCGGCTCAACACCGAAGGCAACCGCGAATAACGCACTTATCCGGACGAAGGACTACACACAGCGATGGATGGCAGAAACGTCCTACTCAACAGTCAAGCGAACGTAGGAGTCCGCCCTGCGTTCGCGGTTCTGGTATCGCCAGTTCCGTGAAATCGTCCTCTTGTTCGCACTCAACAACCTCAAGAAACTCGCCAAAACGCTATGATCCGGCTCCCGTCCTGCATTTTCAATGGAGCACGTTATCCGGCACTGCTATATTGAGCCCTCAGGCTTGAGTGCTTCAATCGGTGATTTATTGTCGAGGGCTTGGTGGCTGCGATGATGGTTGTAGTAGGTAGTCAGCCAGCGCTCGGCGTTGGTTTGGCAGCCGTTCCAGGTTTTATAGAGCCGCTCGATTCACATGGTATAGGTCTGAAAGACCATCTCAACGATGTTTCGGTCGGTGTAATTGAGATTACCACTGAGATCAGTTCGGGCGAGAGCAGTCAGATAGCCCATCCCATCGATGAGAAACTTCGCATCTCCGACGCGGTGATTCTCTTTGAGGTCGGTAAGGAAGCGTTCGGCCAGATCTCGTCCCCGGTGTTTCGAAAGTCGTGCGTGAGTGATCAGCGCAACGGATGAATACGCTCCAAAGGGCTCCGTCGAGCGCTTCTCACAGCGAGGGTTCGTCGAGTAAGCAAGCATGTGAGCCACGTTGTGAGCGAGATCGACACGCCCCTCTCGGATATTCAGGTGTTAGAGTAATCACTCGAGCACGACTTTCGTATCAACACCAATCGCCGCGTAGAGCTACGCCTCCTGTTCGTTTTCGAGCTGGATCTTCTTTTCATCGCGGCGACGCGGTCTGGTTCGGCGGTGAACTCTTGCTCGTAGTAGTCGGCGTACGCCTGATACCACTGGTGAATCGTGGCTCGGCGTCTCTTGCTGCCGAACCACTTACAGAGGTCCCGACACTCAGCCAATGACGCTGCTCCGGTATGGGCAGCGCACGCCAGCCTGATCAGCCAGGCTGGCATGCGCGTCCGGTCATTATCCAAAAACTCCATATCAGAAGAACACGTGATGTCCACTTGAAGTTCTTTGAGGAGCATCTCCCACCTTTATCGAAGACTCCGTTTAGTTCAATCTCAACTTAACTATGCCCCACAACCGGGGGCGCTAGATTATCGTTGCTCCCCTCGGTTTTCATATATTGCATCTTCGTTCGGATCGGAGAATTGCGAATTAATCTCGATGATGTTTGCACAGTTCTGAACCTCTTCGGGAAGGGTTTCTTTCCAGAACTCTCCTTTGAGCCCACTGACCGGCCCTGACACACTTATCGCACCGAACACGTCTCCATCTCTTGTTTTGATTGGAGCGGCGACGCACCGTAGACCTGGAACCGATTCCTCATCGTCTCTGGCGTATCCACGCTCTTTAATCGATCGTAACCGCTCACATAACGTATCGTAATCGTTGAGGGTATTTGATGTCGACTGTGGGAGCCCGTGTGTCTCGATTATTGCGTCGACTTTCGATTGAGGGAGGAACGCCATCATCGCTTTTCCGATGGCAGTGCTGTGCATGTATTCGTACTGCCCCTCATAGTTCGCCTCGAATTCTATAGCGTCTGCCCCTTTTGCTTGATATAGATACACGCACTGTCCCTGTTCTAGTGTGGCTAAGTTTGCCATTTGACCGGTTGAATCCGCGAGTTCCACCAGTTCCGAACGACCAGCGTGGTACAATCGTAGTCGATGTCGTTTGAATCCTCCAATCTCTAAGAATTTAAAACTCAACTTGTATCTTCCGTCGCTGCTCAGCACGTAGCCTCGCTCCTCAAGTGTATTCAGATGATTGTGCACAATACTCTTGCTCATACTGAGGTCACCGGCTATTTCCGTTATCCCAGCCGTATCCTTTTCCATCAATAATTCAATAATATCGAGAGATTTTTTAACGGTCTTGACAGGATATTTGGCCTGTTCGGACATACCACGGATTGGCTTTTCCATCTACTTAAATATTGTTCTGGTTTATAGAATCGACATCTTTGAGGTGAGTCTCTGCAGGTGACACTCTATCTATTCTATTTGTACGTGTTTACACTGCGGGCTCAACAGCCGACGTAGCCTGAGTTCATGAGATCATCGAACGCCACGGCCAACTCGCTTGAGTTCCTCGTGGCGATTACGTCCCTGCTGGCACCTGAGTGGTTTGCGCAATGGTTGAACCCTTCTTGAACAAGTGTGAGGGACTGCTGAATCGATAGATGGGGTTGGACTGAATAGACGGGTTCACCGTTCAGTTAAAAGGTGCATAGCTTACACAGATCACTCCATTTGATTCTCCAAAACGATTGACTAGGCTAAGTAGACTTGCAAGCGCACTAGACGAGGAACAGGACCATAGGATAGATCCCTACTACGAGTGCACCGACGACATTCATCATACGCGTCGCCTTATCTTTGTCTTCATTCAACCGCCTGGTGAATGTACCGTATGCGGAATAGAATCCGATCGGGGTGAGAAGCAGGGTTAACAACTCACCGTACGGCTGATAGATACCCCGGATAAAGGAGAGTACGAAGCCGAGGCCCACGAATAGCACGGTGAACCCCACCAAAAAGAGCACCCCCTCAAATACCGGAATGGGAGGCTGATCCTCGCGGGGCGGCGGTTCATACCAGCGGAGAGTGACGGCAGCCTGGCCGACAGCGCCGAACACGGAAATCAGGATGATCATCGTCTGTGAATCTGGCATTGATCCCGAGTACGGTATTGCTTGAGTTAACTATTTGTCGAGCCGGGTACTGTAAGATGGTACAGTCGTTGGTATATAGGACCACTGTCTCGTCGCCCCGGTCAGCAATCTCCTCATCCATGTCTTGGTAATTCTTTCGAACCAGAAATTCAACTCGCCCGTCGTAGCGACGGACGAGTGTTACGACTGGCGATTTGTCTGATTCGAAGCTTCCTCGTCTCTCTTTTGAGTTCGCGCTTGCGCGGATTCTCCTCCTCTTTTCTACACCCTTCTCACCGCTGTGACTTAAATACCATCGGCTTCGAACACGTCTAAAAGCACAAGATCGTCCAGCTCACCGCATAGCTCTTGGAGATCATGACGGAAGTTCAACACTGACTCGTGGTCCCGCTCAAGCTCCGACGCGATCTGTGCGGTCGGCACAGATCGCCTCTCCTTGATCATGTAAAATATCTCTTCTACTTTTCCAAACGATGGATCTCTACCGCCGATGTGGATCCGGTGACGCTCCAACCAAGGGACCTCCTGCCGGCAGCTCCTATAGTATAGTTCGCGGCGCTCCAGCGGCGCACGGCCCACGCTCGCCTTCCGCTTCGATCATAGTGTTCCAATACACAGAGCAAACGGTGGACGGAGGTGGTACATCTCGCTTCATAATTCGTCCTCGAAATCACTACTAAACCCGACGAAGTAGGCGGTTTATGGCAGCGGCGTTAGCTCTGGTCGGCGTAACGGGCCGCGCGCTGTCCGGCCACTCGACCTGTCGTCAGGGCAGTTGCCAGGCCCCCGATGTACCCCCCTTCGTGAACGTTCCCGATGTCTACTCCGGCCGCGTACAGCCCCTCGATGGGCTCGCGCACGAGGTCCGCCTCCTCGGCCGGACCGTGCAGTAGCGTTGAACTGCTTCGCGCCCGACTGAGAACGCGCATCTCGGCGTCGACCGCGATACCGCCGGTCGTGAAAGTGATCCCCGGCTGAAGTTCGACGACATGGAACGGCGGAGTGTCGAAAGGGCTACGGTTAGCCCGTCGGGGTGGGTCGAGCGTCCCGGCGCTATCGTTGCGGATCGCCCGGTTGTACTCGGTCACTGTCCGGACCATGGCGTCGCCGTCCAGATCCCAGTTCTCTACTGCGTCGGCGAGTTTCCCGAGCGAGGGGGCGCTCGCCGTCCGTCCGCCGTGTTCGGCGACGCGCTCAACCATTCTCCCGACCCGTAGTTCGTTGGTGAACTCGGACTCGAACAGTTCGACGTCAAGGAGGTAGTAGGCGCGGCCGCCGGCGTCCTTCGCGGTCGCGACCGCGATCCCCTCTTCTCCGTAGTGGGACGACTCGTCGACGAACCGTTGACCGCTCTTGTCGAGGGCTAGCCCCTGTGGCCCATAGTACTGGGTGACGTCGACGAACTCCCGCGGCGAGATCTCGGCCGGTGGGGCAGCCATGTTGTGCCCATAGAACGACCCCAGTCCGGTGGTCGCCTTTCCGCCGACCGAGCGTGCCGCGAGCAGCCCGTCCCCGGTGCTCCAGGGATTCGAGCGGAGCCACAGGTTCTTGGTGTGGTCTGTGATGTGCCGCTGTACGAGTTCCTCGTTGCCCTGGAAGCCGCCGGTAGCGAGGACGACGGCCCCCGCCTCGATCAGGAGGTATCCCCCGTTGGCCGCGTTCGCCACCACCTGCGTCGCCCGGCCGCGTTCGTCTGTTCGGACGGTCTCCATCGGCGTTCGGCGTCGCACCCGGTCGTCGGCCTCGATCGTTTCCGTGAGGATCGCCGTCGACTCCTCGGGATCTATTTCCCGCCCCCACCGCTCGTCGATGTCGGTCAGGATTGGGACCGTCTCGACTCCTATCGTCTCAAGCCATTTGAGGTCCGTCTCCAGCGACTCGACGACGATCGACTGGAGCTCGGGGTCCCCATAGGGCGCGACCTCGCGGACATCTTTCAAAGTCTCGAAGGTCCAGACCGTGCCCCCAGAGAGATACATTGACCCCCCGGTCCGGGGGCCCTTCTCGAGTACGATCACGTCTTCGGTTCGCTCCAGTGCCGCGACCGCGGCGACGAGTCCGGCCATGCCGCCGCCCGCGACGACAACGTCAGCCGTTAGCGATTCGTTCACCGCTGCCAGTTCGCTTCCGTGCCGCTTATAGATTTGCAGGTGCAGCCAACGATGTCGCGTAGGAATGCAGGGAGCGACCTCGTCATGGTGTCTCGCCAGCGGGCGCGACAGGTGATCCCCTCTCGCGGCTCGCTACTTCAGCTTGCCACGAGCCTGCACTTCCCATACTTCCTTGACGACGCCGTCGCGAACGCCGACGATGGTATCGTGGAGATTGATCGTCGTGCAGACGTGGGGGGCAATGAACTCAAGGCGGTCGCCGACTGTGAACTCCTCGTTGCTTTCGCTGGTGTCGATCCACCCATGTTCCTCGGAGTACCGCTCGTACGCGATGTCGTCACGGTTCTTCGGCAGGGGGTAGATGTCGTACGCGGCGAGGTCCATGGACATCGTCTTGCTACCGCCGTCCACGATCACCCGATCGTCGGCGGCCGTTGAGATGACCGACGTCAGGACGGTCAGCGCGCAGTCCTCCTTATCGACCTCGAAGGGGCGCCGCCCGAGCTCGCCCACGTCGTTGAATGGATACATGCCCGGGTTGATCTCCGTGACAACGGGGTGGCGGCCGCTGAACTTCGAGGTCGCGGTGCCGCCGACCTTGACCTCGTCGATCGCGGCCCCGGTCACGTCCTCAATGCGATCGACCGCCTCCTCGACTTCGTCCATGACGGCCATGCAGAGTCGCTCGTACTCCGACGCCGTCTCGGCCTCCTGAGTCACGTGGGCCTCGTAGGCCATGATTCCGGCGAGGTTCAGGTTCGGCTGCTCGAGGATTAGATCCGCGACCTCCGTGGCCGGGGCGCCGGGCTGGACGCCGACACGGTTGAGTCCCACGTCGAGTTCCAGCACGACGTCGACGGTGACGCCGTGACGGGCCGCGGCCTCCTGCAGCGGGAGTATGTTCCCCTCGCCGTCTACCGTCGTGGCGAACTCATCGACGTGTTCGGACAGCCACACTAACCGATTGAGCTTCTCCTCTCCGACCACCATGTACGTCAGGTAGATGTCGTCGATCCCGTTCTGGGCCATCACCTCGGCCTCCGATAGCTTCTGGCAGACGATCCCGTCGCCGCCGGTCAACTCCTCCTGCCGGTGTGCCAGGTCGGGGATCTTGTGCGTTTTGACGTGTGATCGGAGCGCGACCCTCTGCTCCTTTGCAAAGGACGCGTACTTGGCCATGTTCCGCTCCATCGCGTCGAGATCGACAAGGATTGCCGGCGTCTCAATCTCGTCTGTCGTTTCGAAGAGGTCCGGTTTCAGGTCGGAAGGGGGCCGCATGATTGGTCCGTTCGCCCGACCGGTATTAAATCCCCCTCTCGTCCGCCGAAAGCACCGCCCCACGTTTGCTAGCTCCCCAGAATTTCATCATTCGAGTCTGTCTGCCTCGCTCAGGCAGACACTCCTCAACGACCATGCGGTTGAATTACACGAACTCCATATTGTGAAAGCAACGGCCTAGACAGCTATGGATTATCCGGCATGTGGCGGCCCCGTCACGATGGAAGTAGGCCGGCCAAGCCACTCTCAGCATCAGTGGCGGATCACTGCTTGCCGCCAACGAAGACGAGCCGATTGTTGTCGCCCAAAATTGCTTAGTGTGTGGCTGAAGTAAGGAACGGTGGCTCTGTTGAATTTCTTTTCATGTCCTGTAATTTTGTATAGTAATGTGTTCCAGCCGCTTTGCTCGTGAACGGTATGAGAACATCCTTCCTGAATGTCAGTGACGAAAGGTTTCAACAAGGCTGGCACTGTCTAGTTGCGGGAGTTTGAGAGGTGAGCAGGTCGTAGTGAGTGGTGTCTATGACACTCGGAGACCTGCTCAGAGAGCACTTAGACTTGGATTGTGATGAGGTTTGGGAGAATGAGCGCACCCCGACACCCGTCAGGGTGTTCGGGGTGCGTCTGCATTCGATGGGATTGTCGGTTCGGGAGGTCGTTGCGGTCCTCGAATTACTCGGCGTAGACCGGTCTCACGGTGCAATTTGGAGCTGGACGCATACGCTGTCAGACGCCCAGAGCGACCCGCCGACGGCGGCGCCGTCGCGGGTCGCGGTCGGCGAGAAACAGATCGAAGTCGACGGCGACAAGAAGTGGCTGTACGCCGCGATTGATACGGAATCGAAGCTCCTGCTCGAAATCGACGTGTTCAGCCGCCGCGGGATCGGTCCCGCGGCGGCGTTCTTGCACCGGCTCGACGAGAAACACGAAATCGACGAGACAGAGTTTCTTGTCGACGCTGGTGGGTATCTGACTGCCCTCGCACGTCGAGAATTGAGCGGTCACCTCGACTACAGCGACCGGAACCATGTTGAAAAGTGGTTCCAGACTGTCTCCATGCGACTCGACCGCTTTCACTCGTTTTGGCGGGGCAGTCCAGCCAGCGCTCGCCGCTGGCTACGACGGTTCAGACACCACTACAACCACGATCGACCGAATCAGGCGTTAGATGGACGAACTCCCGCCGAGGAGGTGCTCAACTAGACACCTATGAAAGCCTGCTACCTGCCCAAACCACGGTTGTCATCGTATAGTTTTGGGTGAACCTTTGCAGTTTCCGCAATGAATGAACGCAAATCGCAAGCAGTGGCTATGGTCGGCTGATCGGTCTTCCCTCAGGCGGGAGACTTCTTGATTCGAACGCAGGTGCTCACGCCAGCGATAGCCCCGCGCGGAGGACCGCCGATTCGGCGGTCCTCAGGCGCTCACCCCCGGCGGATCGTATACCTCCTCGCGTGTGAGCATGTGATAGATCGAGACGAGCAATTTCCGAGCGGTTGCAACGATGGCGATCTGGTGGTTCTTCCGCCGCTTCAACCGAGCATAGAACCGGCCAAGATAGGGATCGTTACACCTGTGAACAGCGACATTCGCACATTGGACGAGAATCCATCGTAAATCACGACTTCCACGCTTCGAGATCCCTCCTTCAGTCCGCGAGTCGCCTGACTCGCGGACGACAGGATCCAACCCGGCGTAACTCACGACCTGTGTATCGCGGTCGAATCGATCGATCTCGCCGAGTTCGGCTGTGATCAGCAGCGACGAGTAGAAACTCACGCCAGGAATCGTCATCAGCAGCTGCGTCTCCTCGAGAGACGCAGCGCAGTCTTCGATCACGTCCTCAATCGCGTCGATCTGAGCGGTGAGTTCGTCGATCACCGCGAGGAACGACTCAATCAGACTCCGTCCGACGAGCCCAAGCGAGAGATCCTCGCCGGCGAGGATCTCTCGGCCCTCTTCACTGAACGGGTCCCACGAGTACTCCACACCGTGGTGGTCGAGGACAGCGTGGACCTCGTTCTTGAAGTCAGTGCGCTTCTCGACGAGGCGCTTGCGTCCGCGCACAAGTGCGCGACGCTCGCGGATCTCCTCAGGTGGGACGTAACTCTCAGCAATCATGCCGGCTCGGCGAAGCTGCGCGAGCAGCTTCGCATCGAGCCGATCGTTTTTCACTTCGGCGATGCCGATCGCTTTGGTTTGGTACGGATCGGCGACAACAACGTCGAGATACTTGTCGAGCGTGTCGTAGATCGTGTAGTAGTTGCTGGTTGCTTCGATCGCTGCTTTGGAGCCGGCGTACTCCTTCGCGATGTCGTCGAGGTTCGCGTTTGCGACGCGAACCTCTTCGACGACCTTGCCGTCGTTGTCCAGGACAGCGATGTACGAGTCACGCTTATGGACGTCGATTCCGAGGTAGTACATGGCTTCCTCTGGGATGGGAAATGCACGGAGGGAGCCACACCTATTCGAGGTCGTCGCCCGACTGCCCGCCAGGCAGTCGGGCTTGGCCTCACGATGGTGCTTCCTTGGCACATCGGCCAATCAGTGCCGCGCGCTTGATGCGCTGTCTAGTTGTCAGCCTTTGCCACCCCAGTCTTCCTCCGTGTTCTGGGGACTTAGCAGGCTTTCATCCCATCAGTGCCTGATTCAGGGTTACTTCGATGGTGAGAGCAATTCGGTGAGGATGAAACATGGACGCTCACGCACGTAAGCGTCGTCTTGACTGCTCTCCAGACCTATTCAAGCGAGAGCTGCTACTCGGGAGAGACAGGCCAGCGGCCTAACCTAGGAGATATATGAAAATGATGACTTCTCTGGGCCCGTACCTATCCTAATGGAGGACACTCAGCGTGGTTTGTTGGTGCGGCACCTCTCGGAGAACGACCTCACTCGAACGGTTGCAGATGCACGATCACGGAAGTTGACTGTAAGGCCCGACCTGACGGCTCGTCCGGGGTCGATTTCCGGAGTTGCCGATGAGATGGAGCTATTGGGGTGTTCTTCAACATAGGTGAATGTCGAACGTGGTGAGATCTATCGACATCGTCTTGCGCTCATGTCCACATTCGTCGACATCCGTCGGGCCTGCCGGGTCCGAGAAGACGACTTATCACCGGTTCGGTCAACATGGTCGCGTGGTCGGATACACGATCACTGTCGTTTCTTACACTGGTACAGGGCGATTACAGCCATCGGAAATGCGATGCCCAATATCACAAAATTAATAGTTAGCATTATGAACGAATCCGATTCTGGATCGATAACCACGAACGACAGCAGAGACATTATAATAAGAACGCAAATGAGGAGGAAAAAGAACAGTATCTGGTAATAAAATGAACAGATGCTATCCCAAAAAAGATCCCGATACGTTTTATCAGAAGGTTCACTGGAACTCATCGGTTGCAGATGGCACTATCACCACATAGACGTTTTGGACGTCGAGTGAGTATCTCTTAAGAACGTGGTGTCGTATAATGACCGGCCGACGATTGAATGTAGACGTTGAATTGAGAAACGGCGTATCCAGCGCGAACTGAGAAGTCCGTCTACATAGTCTCATACCTGTCCCGGTGGCAGCGATCCCGAACGGAAGCATCACGCTGGACGAAATCGAAACGAGTAGAGGTCCGAGTCAGCCATTACGAATCGGATCCGAACTGGTTGACCAGCTAGATCAGCGATGTCGGCTCCGTTCGGCCAAGTGACGACTCGTTTGTAATCATCACCGAAAAGTTCCGGCGATTCGTCAAGTTCGAAACCGGGGTATGGATCACCATCTGGGCGTTGAAGTTCAATCGACATTCTTCCGGCAGCTGATGTCGAGAAATTGAGAACGAGATCATCCCCGTCGAAGACTATTGGCTTTGTAACGAGTTCGCCGCCGTCGAGTGGCGCCTCCACGGAGACGAACCCGTCAATCCGGAGGGTGTACCGGCGCAGCCGGGAGGCTTCGGTTCGATAATCCTCTTTCGCGTAAAGGGAAAGAACGGGGGGCTTGCCAGGAGTACCAGATTTCGTTTCGACGAGTTGCCATGCGATCGTATTGTCGCCGTAAAACCAGTTGGCGCGGCTATCATCGGTCCACGCCCCCGGACGCAAGAACGCTTTCGGCCACCGGGAAAAGGTGGAACCGTCGCGACTACTCATAAAAAGCGCGTCCGTGACCGCCGCTCCCGTCCGAAAGAGTTCGTCAGCCAGCTGTTGCCGAAACTCGAATCCTGGGAGTTCGCGCATCGAATCCGATTCCCAATCGCGCTCGACGTACCGCTCCGGGAAGCCGAGATAGATGTGAGGGGCGCGGTAGTAGGGCTTGATCACGTTCGTGTAGAGCTGCTCCGGAGGAGCATCGGGATATGTCAGTTCGACTGGGTCTGACCAGGTCTGAAAATCATTCGAGGTAGAAGTCTTGATTATTCGCCTCCGGTCGTCAATTTCACTTTCCTCCAGCGCGCCCTCTTGAGTGAAGTCCCGAAAGTAGATACGATACTGCTCGGTCTGTCCGTCCCAGAATGCCAGATTTTGTGAGTCGTAAGCACCTTGTTCTTCGGTCAAAATCGGGTCCTCACCAAGGCGTGACCAACGAATCCCGTCCGCTGATTTAAATGCTACGAGGTTGGTCGTGTCCGGATCCGAACCGAAACCAACCGCCTTGTACTTCGCCTCGTCGCTGCAATTCGGGTTCTCGTCCTTGAACGGGGTGAAGTTGTGCGATTCCCGCCCGTCACGGATGATATTATTGTTCGTCGACCCGTCCCACTCGTACAGGCCGAGATCAGGCTTCTGCCAGGTAATACCGTCGTCACTCTCGGCGTACGCCGTTACGGAACGATGACTCGATTCGGGAATCCCTACTCCAATCTGGGATGCTCGATAATACATCCGGTAGACATCGCCATCTTTGAAAATCGTGTGGTAACTAGAGCCGCCGCCCTCCCACGGTTTGTCGTGACGAATCGCGACTTCCTGAAAATCTGGACGTTGCAGTCGTCGCTCGACTTGATTCATCGTATCGACGATGTAATCGTCGACGAACAGTTCTAGACGGGACCCAATCTCGATAGGCTGGCTCAAATCATCCATAGGTATCGATGCGCGCCCAGCCATTAATAGATATTCATTGGACCTATGAAAATTTGCAGAACGTCTGTCGATACCCACGTGATCGCAAACGTCGATCTCGGAACTGTGGTAGGGGATGACCTACAGGTTGCCAAAGCTACTTCACGACGGAGTTCGACCAGTCAGCCGGTGAACCACAGTGGTCGAAACAATTGGCTATATCGGCCTGAACCATAGCCACCGGAGCCTGTACCTCGAGAGCCTCGCACAGCTCCCCGTCGAAATTACTTGCGCGTGTGAACCCGACAAGTCGTTCGATCTGGATCGAATCGACAACCTCAACTTGGACAGGATCTCACTCTATCGCGATCCAGACGCGCTTCTCGGCGAGGAAGACATCGACCTTGCCTGGGTAACGCTCTCGAACAAGGCGACAGCGCCAGTCGTCGAGACTGCAGTCAAGCGAGGGATCGACGTCTTCGCCGAGAAGTCATTGGCCCGGACTGCGACGGAGCTAGCACCGGTCGCGGAAGCTGCTCAACGTGCGGATGCGACTGTCGGGACCGCGTACTTCAACAGAGCCTCCCCGGTACACCGTGAACTCCGATACCGACGTTCGAGCGGTTTTTTCGGCGATCTCCGAGCGTTCGGAGCAAACCTGTTCACGAACAAGTTAACTTCCAGACTACAGTCTGCACAACAACCCGACTACCTCTACAATCTCGAGGAGGCTGGTGGTGGAATTCTCCAGTGGCTTGGTTGTCATTATCTGGACCTCTTCGAATGGATCCTCAACGATCCAGTCGAGCGGATGAACGCTCAACTGACATACGGCGACACTGCCACCGACATCGAAGACGGGGCCACTGTTCAAATGGAGACCTGCTCGGGTGCACAAGGAACACTTCAGCTCGGTTACTATCTTCGGGCGGCGTCGGGACTGCGCGGCGACGCCGCGGCGGGACCGGACATCGAACCCATGCATATATACGGTATGGACGGTTCGGCCGTCGTCGCGTCCGACGGAGCGACCGTACGGCTGGGAGCGGACGTACCCGAGTGGGACAGTGCGCCCACTCGAACGCTCTTGTTTGAGGAACCCGCCACTCCTGGATACGGCGGTCAAGCGGGTCTCGACTACATCAACGCGCTCTTCGAGGTATGCCGGGGGAACGACAACGAGCTAGTCGCCACTATCGGTGACGAACTCCGCGTACTTCAGCTTCTAGACGCGGCCTATGAATCGGCGAAAACGAACGAGTGGGTCGAACCTGAGTTGCATTAACGCTCGCATGGCGGAGCCGAGCGAGCGCATTTCTGGTATCGCGAGTTCCGTGAAATCGTCCTGAAGTTCGTCGTCTCGAACATCGAGCAGCTCTGTGAATCGCTCTGATCACCGTGCTGTACCCCAATTCAACACAGCAGTCTTAGACATTACCGGAGCGACAGGTTCGCCAGCATCGTCGGAATAACTTTTTTGTGAACGAGACTAACTCCTCACCGAAACAGGTAGTGATGGTCATGGCTATCACCACTATCCCGTTTCAACTCCTTTGATCTACTGGAACACCTCGACGCTGTTTAGTGATCCAATGCAGCGCTCCCTTTGACCAAGCAGAGGTGAAACAGACACGAGTTCGGACTCAATTCACTGCGACATTCGCCGCGTCAGGCAAGGTGATACAAACCGATCCCCGTCTTGATCGAGCCCGGTGAGCGGTCTTCCGGGCTCCCGTCGACGGCGACGACGTTCTTCACGTCGGCGTACGCGAGCCCCGCGTCGACGTGGTGCATCGTCTCGTGGTTCCAACCACCGTTGAGTTGCGCTTCAACGATCGGCGAACAGTCCAGTTCGTAGTCGGCATAGGTCTCCCTGGTGAGATCGGTGATCCGGACCGCTCGCACCTTGTCGCCATAGCGTCGGACGCAGTCTTGAAAGAAGACATCAACGTGGTCATCGGCGACGATCGGTCTGCCACCCGGACGGGCGATCCGGTTGATCCGGTCGCCCGGAGATGAAGGGTCGTGGATCGGGCTCGCTGGGTGTCTGTGCCACTCAGAGTTTACGGGCGCGTCGGCGTAATAGAGGCAGTTGCCTAGGTAGTAGCTGTCACCGTCGAACAGCCCGCCTATCAGGTACCACGTATCCTTGTACGAGAATATTGTCGGGTCAACCAGCCCTAACCGAGCGACTGGGCGGGCGACTAGCGTCCACTCCGTCGGGAAGGTGTCCGCCCGATACAGCCTGGCGAAACCCCCGTGAAAGTGAATTCCCGATCCGGCGCCGCTGTCAGGAGCCATGTACCACGTGTCTCGCCACTGGAACACATGGGGGTAAGCGGCGTGACCCAGATTGTCGAGGACGATCTGGTCGTACTGCCACTCCAGCCCATCGTCGCTGACGGCATGGCCGATGGCAGGGTCGTTTAGGTCGTCTGCGAGAACTTCGAAGAACAGGTGATAGACCCCGTTCTCGTACGCCAGAAATGGGTCCGCGATGCCGGTGGGGCGCTTGCAATCGGTCACGTCCTCGAACGAGAGTACCGGATTCGTGACGTCCGGATGGGGCTCGATTGACGGGTCAGCCGTTATCGAGGCATTCATGGGATACACCGGTGCCGCTTCGGGATCGGTTGCCATGTCTTATCATCAGAGTAAAACGTGATATAATTGGTGGTGCGCTGTCTGCCCCCCTGTTAGACCTGTGGCGTCCGACGCTGACTCGTAGGGAACTAGCCCAACTGAGCGGCCGTTCAGTTGTCGAGGAGCGGCGGGCTGCAAAGGTAACCCTCTATCGTTGTGGTTCCGGAAGTAGGCGCCGTAGTCACGAGATTCGTGGGCCTGAAAGACGACGGATCTGACTGTGTCGACGTGGATGTCTTCGATTAACATGACGTCTACTGCGGGATGGGATACTCGTCGACGTGCGAAATCGTCTGGAATCGGATCTTGTGGTCGTCGTAGGCGACGTACCCGTCGTCGCCGACGGGGGCGTGGCCGTAGAAGTGGACGTGGACATTGTCGGGCAGCGGGAAGAACCGATCTCACAGTTCGGCCGGTCGGTTTCCGTCAAGGACCGACGTGTGTCCGGCGGTGATCACCGGCTTGTCACTGTCCGCGAGCCTCCCAGAGACCGCGCGATAGTTGTCCTCCAAGTGAGGATAGTACGGGTACTTCTCCTTGTACGTCCGGTCGAGCTGCTGGATTTTCCCCGAATGCCACCGTCAGCGTTCCTCGAAGTCGATATGGTCAGCCAGGAATAGGACGAGATGGTCGGCAACATTCCGGACGAAGTAGAAGTCGCCGGGGTCGACGATCGTCCGCCAGTCCGAATGAGAGCGCACGACCTCGTAAAAGGGGACCATGACGTCTCCCGTCACGGTCCCTGTCGTGATTCCCTAGCACGTATCGGACCGGCGCCTCTATCTGTTCCAGTTGGTCCACTTGGAAGTCCGTTATCGCTTATGTCGTTTCCAGATCGCTACATTTTATCGCGTCACCGAAATACAAGATCTGATTGAAACTGAGGTCCAGTTCGACGACGTCGGCGACGGCTGTACGCATATGGCGACTCCCTTCGTCGAAGTCGCCCAACTAGAGGTCGGAAATAGGCCACACCTGTCGTTTCACCGTCCGGTCGGGCACGTCGGGTCCAGTCGGTTCTACCTGTCTGGCTTGGCTCATACACTTCGCCAATTCCCACCGACCGTATTCAATCGTTCCCATCAGTCCAATCCGAGCAATCAGTCCCGTTAGCACGAAAAATCGAGATTGGATAGCTGAACGAGAGAACTGTGACGAGTAGTGCCAGACCGGTGGGGAGCAGGATTCCGTCCAAACCGTGCTAGGCGGCCTCGCGTGACCGCGATGCGAAGTGGCTGGTATCGAATTAGACCGGACCCGTTTCGGTCCGCGAATAGCCGCAGATCCCCGGAGATAAGTTGCAAATCACACCGTCATACGAACCGTTTTTATCCCTTCTGGAGAGAACTTCGACTATCATGTCGGACAGAGAGTCGTATGACCTCTACTGGGGTGATTTCCACAAACACGCGACCGGACCGGGCACCGATATCGATCGGATGGACGAGACTGTCGAAGACGCAAAGGAGCACATCGACGTTTATCCGGTCCTCTGTTACCCCTTTGAGTGGCACGATATGGGAACTGACAGCAGGATTATCGGGGAGACCGTCGGCAACCGACCGAAGTACGAAGACTGGTGGGACACAATCGAGTCGACGGCTGAACGACACCACGATCCCGGTGAGTTCGTCACGTTCCCCGCCTTCGAGTGGAACGGGAATCGGACGAGGTGGGGCGACAGAAACGTGATCTACTTCGAGGAGGGGTACCCGCTCGATGACGCGTGGACCATCGAGGAACTGTACGAGAACCTCGCGGACCGGCGCGCCTTCGCGATCCCACACCACACCGGCTACCAGGTCGAGTTCCGTGGACAGGATTGGGACGCCTACGACCCCGACCTCTCTCCGGTCACGGAGGTGTACTCAGTCCACGGCTCGAGCGAGGGAGTTGACACGCCGGTGTCGATGGAACAGAACTCACACATGGGGCCCCGGACGAACGGCGGAACGTTCATTGATGCGCTGAATCACGGCCACCGCGTCGGGGCCATCGCATCGAACGACGGTGGTGGACTTCCGGGATCGTGGGACAGTGGCGTCGCCGGGATCTGGGCGATTGAGCTGACTCGCGAGGGCATCTGGGAGGCCATCGAGAATAGGCGTACGTACGGCGTCACTGGCGACAGGATGAAGCTGTGGTGGGAGATGAACGACGCTCCGCTGGGATCGGTACTCATTGGCGCCTCCGATCTGGAGGCGACGGTCAACGTCGAAAGTCTTCGCCCGCTTGACCGGATCGAACTGATTCACAACGGGAGCGTGATCGAGTCGTACTCGCACCATGACGGGCGAGCTCAATCGTCCTTGACTGAAGGGCGGTACTCGATCCTGGTCGAGATGGGGTGGGGGCCGGACTTGGACTACGGCGACTTTGACGATCCCATGCTCCACTGGAACGGCGTCTTCAAAGTCGAGGACGGGTCGCTCGCATCGGTCCAGCCCCGGTTCACCGGGTTCGGGCAATCTTACAGTGTGACTGGTGACAAGTGTCAGTTCGATCTGACTACCGAGCATAACGATAACCTGAAGGAAGGATTTATCGTCGAGTTCGATGCCGACGCCGACACCTGGCTCACACTCGAACTGGACGACGGAGAGGAATGGTCTGTCTCCGTGGACGAAGCCGTCGAGCAGTCGCATCTGATCGTCCGCGAGGACTGGATAATCGATACGGTCGAAGCTGACTTCGGCCTTGACGAGGAGGACGTCGAGAACCGAGACCCCTATTTCCACAATGCACCCAAGATAGACATCCACCCGGCGTACCCCCGCCGGGCCTGCACAGCAGAAGTCACGTTCGACAACCTCCCGCAGACCGGCGACGACTATTACTACGTCCGTACCTCGCAAATCGACGGCCAGTACGCCTGGGCCTCCCCGATCTGGGCCGAAGCGTAGGGTCGACAGGCCGACTGATTCGAACTGGATACCGTTTTCACATTTTACTGTCCTCTCGCAAAGAGTGTCAACCTTAGTGTGAAGGAAGCGGCCGAGCAAGGGTGGATTGGGACTTCAACAATACTTGACCGCATGGTGAGAAGGCTCGCCAGCAGGACGTATTTTCACGTGAGGACACGCCGCTCCGTCGACGTGTCTTCACGACGTTCTGTACCATGCTGGCCTTTCGTACCGACGGATCGAACCGCTCGTGGATCGGTCGTACGAGGTGATCGGATAGTGGTTTCATCTTTGGAGCACCTGTTCGGGCCGGACTACCGGGCTCATCAGGAGGTGGCCGTAGATGGGACAAAGACCGAAACCGACGGTACCGAGTACTACGTCTGGGCGGCAGTCGATTGTGACACGCTGCAGGCCCTTGCCGTGAAGGTCTTTCCCGGCCGGTCAAGCCTCGACACATTTTGTCTCTCAAATCGTGCTTGAGCGGTGCTGCGGTCGCCCACTGGTGCGGATCGATCGCGGTCCCTGGTACGATTAACCGCTTGAATCGTTCGAATACGAACCCGGAAGTGAAACATGGGGAAATCCATCGATCATTGAATCTGGTCTAAATTATCAAATATATAACTAGGTGATTCTATCACTGATTTCCCTTTTTAGCACCCCCGACTTGACCAGACCGTGACTGACAGCCTTCGCCGCTCTTCACTCGATACACTGGTCATTCATCCTCCGCTAGCCAACCGAAGGAGAGACGCTCGATTGATCAGCGGAATAGTTGAACCCCTTGAAGAAACGGTATACGGTGCTTGAGGAGATATGTTCTATAGATTAGAACACATTAAGTTACGAATTTGGAGAGCTACAAATGACTGAATGTGTGTAATTAACCATCTTTAACTAACAAATCGGCGAGATTCTATAAATGAGTTGGGTAATGATTACAGCCGTATGACTGTAATCCCCCCTTTCTATTATTCAGAATTCTTGGTACTGAATAACATGTCAAATTCGAATGGATATATGTACATTCTCGGTTGAATCTACAGTACCTCGCCTCTAGGCGCGTAACTACTGGAATGAGTGAGAAGAAATATATTATCGATCTCTCCACGGAAGACCGCCACACGCTTGAGTGGTTCATTTCAACCGATGAGCACAAGACCGAGGACAACAGGTGGTCCCGGATTCTACTTAAAACTGAGGACGTACTCACTGATTCGGAAATCAAGGAGTACATCGGCTGTCACCCCAAAACAGTGTTCAACACACGCAAAGCTACACTGAGCGAGGACTCACGGCGATTCATCGCCGCAAATCCGACCGAGACTATACACCAAAACTCGATGGCCGCGGTGAAGCCCACCTCGTCGCTCTTGCGTGTTCAGAGCCACCGGAAGGCCGAGATCGTTGGACGTATGCACTCCTCGCTGACCGCCTTGTTACTCTTGAGGGAATCGAGTTCGACTCGATTCTCGAATAAACATACGACAGCGGCTAAAAAAAGACCTGAAGCCATACCGTTCTGAATACTGGCTCATTCCACCCAAAGAAAACGCAGAGATCGTCTACCGTATGGAAACGCTCCTTTCACTGTATCAAGAACCGTTCGACGAGACCCGTCCGGTTATCTGTTTCGACGAGTCCAGCAAAGAACTCCGTAAGCACGTTCGCAACCCGCTCCCGGCGGCACCGGGAGCGGTCGCTCGAACCGACCATCACTACGAACGGAGCGGGAAACAATTGCTTCACGTGGCGACGGAGCCGTTGATCGGCCAGTGCCGCTTTCATGTGACGGAACGTTGGCGGACGTGCGAGTGGATCGAGTGCATGCAAGCGATTGCTGACGACTACCTGGATACGGACTGCATCCGGGTTGTCTTAGACAATCTCAGCACACACAACCCGGCCGACTTCTATCGGTTCTTCCAACCGGAGAAAGCACGCGAGTATCTCGATCGGTTCGAGATTGAAATCAATGGGCGTTTGTAAGTCTACTGAATAGAAGTGGTGGGACCACTAGTCGGTTCCTCGGTGTCTTCGGTTTCGTCGTGACGAGTCCGCGCGCGTGGATTGAAAACCCGGTCAAACGCCTGCGCCAGCAGGAGGAACCCGAATGAGAGCAACACGATAGTGAAGGTTGGAATAATGAGCCAGTGAATCTGGCCCGGGTTGAAGAGAGCTCCGTTCTGATAGGCCTGATTCAGCATGACGCCCCAATTGAGGTGGGTAAACGGCAGAATCCCGAGGAAGTACAGAGCCACTGCGTTGAAAATGACTCCCCGTGCGGTGTTGACGAAATTCACCGACACGTAGGGAAGGATCCCCGGGAGAACGTCGTTTCGAATTATCTTCGGAGTCGATAGCCCCAGAGCGCGCGACCGTTCCACGTAGACTTCATTTCGGATCGTCAACACCTGCGACCGGATAGCCCTCGCCAGACCACCCCAAGCGTTGACCGTGACGAGAATCCCTACGACGTACGGGTTCGTGGGCTGGTAGACGAATCCGATCACGATCACGAGAGGTAGTCCCGGAATGGTCAACGCAATATCTGAAAGCGTGGACAGAACGGAATCCCACACGCCGCCCTTGTATCCTGCGAGAGTCCCTACGGCCGTTGCTACTCCCGTCGCGAAGATCGCTCCAGCGAAGATCATCTTGAACATGTTCGGTGTAGCATAAACGATGGACGTCAAGATTGAGAACCCGCGTTTATCGGTTCCCAATATGTATTCGGTCTGTTGAAACGGTTCCAAGAGGATCGGTCCAGTCGGGGATGGTTCCGGAAGCAACGCGATACCGACCGTCCCCATCGCCAAGAACAGTCCGACGATGGCTATCCCGACCACGCCCCTGAAGTCCTTGATTAGGACTCGCCCCGGTTCGATTACCCACGCTTCTAATCGCCACTTGAGTCTCTGTTTCTTTGACCACTGGACGTCTGATTCCGTCTGGAAGATGCTCGCTTCTTGATCAGTCATGACTGCCTCCTTCCGACGCACGCGGATCAATCATCCCGTACGTCAACTCCGCGAAGTAAATCCCGATGAGAACTGTCAGCGTGATGAGAATGAAGCCACCCATCACAAGCGGATAGTCACGTGACTCAGTTGCATCGTAAAGATAAAATCCCATTCCCCGGTAGAGGAAGATCTGCTCGAGGATCACCGATCCACCGATCAGTGATCCAAGTGAGATCATCAAACTCGTGTAAAGCGGGAGTATGGCGTTTCGTCCAACGTATCGTATAGAGATCACGTTGTCGGAAAGTCCTCGAAGGCGTGCAACCCTGAGATAATCCTCACCAAGCACTCGGATACTGTTCCCGCGCATAGTGAGTGCGAGAAGTCCCCACGACGTTACGACAACGGACAGTATCGGGAGGACGCTGTGATGGATAACGCCCTTGAAGAATTCCCATGTGAACTCGGGATCAGCGCCGCTCGGATACCGCCCTTGGAGCGGGAAGAGGTTCCATTGGACCGCAAAGACATAGAGTAGAAGGATAGCGAACAGGTAGAACGGGATGGAGGTGAGGACAATGCCGATACTGGTGAGCGAGATATCGAAGCGGCTCCCTTCCTTGTACGCCATAACTGCGCCAAGAAATATTCCGATCGCGAAATTGAGGAGAGTAGACGACCCCATCAAATAGATCGTCCACGGCAACGCCTCGGCATAGATCTCAGTGACGGGTTCTCCATACCACAGCGACGTCCCCATGTCCCCCTCCAAGAAAAACTTGCTCATGTAGTCCACGTACTGTTCCCACGTGGATTTCCCTGGATTGATTCCAATATAGAGCTCAACCAGCTGATTGACTTCCTGGAGATCCATGTCTCCCTCTGCGATCCCCTGCGAGAGGAGCTGCGTCCGCAGGTAATCCGCTGGGCCTCCTGGTAGAGATTGCATGAGGAAAAATGTGATGTGAATTACCGCAATGAATGTAATTAGCGCTTGGATGAGGCGAGTTACATACCAGTTCATCAAGTGTTGATGAATTTGCGCAAGCCTAAAGATCTTTCGGTAAAATCAGTTGCTGTACTTCGATAATGGAACGCCTCGGATAGAACAGATAAAACTGGACAGGAATAGGGTGCCGTGGAAGTCCCGGGAACGCGTCCCAGCGGCCGATCTTCCGGTAGATCGTACTACTCCAATGATCAGTACGGCACTGTTTAGGGCCTCTTGGAGGCTGCTAGTGCCCTGGTTCCCTGGAGGTCTTTCCGGAACTGAGGCGAACGAGCCTGAATTACTCTACAGCATCGCCTGTTCGGTGATACCCATAATCACTGGGGGAAACATATTTAATAGATACTCTTCACTAGTGAGACGATGCCCGAAACAGTACTATCGGCGAGATTATATCACGAATCCAATACGTATGTCAACGGAAAAACGACCCGGAGCGACTTCAAGGATCATGGCGGGCTCTATGGGGACGAGATCCCTGCCGCTCTATCTGGTACCAATACTGAGGTTGGCGGTATCATTGAAGTAGCCGACGAAATAGGCGTCGAACTCCACCACACCATAGTCGCGGAAGCCGAACCTGGTGGTCCGGTAACCGAGTCTGCATATCACTACTACGTCGATCAAATAGTGGAGTCAGTCGAAGAATGTGTCGACTCGATCGACGGAGTCATTTTACCGTTGCACGGAGCGATGGTCCCCGAGCATTCTGACGACGGGGAGGGTCCGCTCATCGCCCGGGTTCGGTCTGTCGTCGGTTCCGACGTACCGATCGTTGTGACGATTGACCCGAACGCCAACGTTTCCGATGAGATGGTGAACGAGTCGGACGCGATCATAGCCTACGAGACAACCCCACATGTGGACACGAGAGAGACGGGGAAGCGAGGGATGCGTCTCCTGATACGAGCCATACGGGAGCAGATAGACCCCGTGATGCAAATTGAGCGACCTCCGGTAATTCCGTCGGCTGTTCGAAGCACAACGCTCGAGCCGCCGATGTCAGAACTCGCCGACCGAGCACGGGACCTCGAAGACCGGACAGACGTCCTCAAGGTGAACGTCTGTCAGGGCTTCTGGTCAGCGGATGTTCCGTACATGGGGTTCTCGATCGTCACCGTAGCCGATGGGAACCCAATTGCTGCCAGCGAAACTGCCAGAGACGTCAGTCGACGCGTCTGGGATCGTCGGGAGGAGTTCATCGAGGAAACGATCAGCGCTGAGGAAGCCGTCAGACGGGCCAAAGATACGGTGGCAAATCGGACTGAGCCCGCCGCTCCCGTTGTCATCGCAGAAATGCACGACAATCCCGGAGGGGGAAAACCTGCCGATGGTACAAAGGTTCTGCGCGCGCTGTTGAACCAGAACGTCTCAAATGCGGGCCTGGCGATACTGCGCGACCCGGAAGCCGTAGCCGCGTGCGTGGAGGCTGGTGTGGGTGAACGCGTTACAATCGACGTCGGAGGTAAAACCGAAGAGCCCGACGTGTACGGCTCGACGATTGAGGATCTCGATGGGTATGTCAAGGCTCTCACCGACGGTCAGTACGTGAACACCGGCCCGATGAAGACTGGTACGAGGAACAACCTTGGTACCACCGTGCGCCTGCAGTGCGGCCAGGAGGATGGTTTGACAGTAATTCTCACCGAAAAACGGATACAGCCATTGGACGCCGAAATATGGCGGCATGTCGGACTCCAGCCGGAGCGTTTGGACGTAATCGCGGTCAAAAGTGCCGTCCACTATCGTGCGGATTACCATCGAATCACGGATGAACTGATCTCCGTCGATGAATCGCCAGACCTCGAGTATCGCCGGATCACCCGACCCAAGTATCCACTTGATGTGATGAGCGAAGAAGCGTATCCGGACTGGTAATCCACGGCACGCCAGCGAACACGCCACGAAGCGATCCGCGTGACGCTTGGGATGCGATCCCGTAGCCGTGACAGGTTTTCTACGCAGCTGAATAACTGAGAATGCCAGGCGGGCGTCGAAGAACGACGTCACCGGATCGATTGAAGCTCTCAGGAGCCAGCAGGGGGGACTGATGAGCTCACTCGTCTGCGGTCGGCCAGGGACCGTTGTCCATGGCCACTGCCTTCGGTTCGCCAAGGTGGGGACTCACGCCCTCGTACCAGCGGATTCGCGGGTGTGCCGGATCATCCCTTTCGGCCTGCCAGTCCCACCCTCGCGTGTTTTTACCCACTCCCGCGTCGTTTTCCGCGATCATGATCGTCGGAAGCGACTGGTTGTACGCCCAGGCGAGTTCGCTGATCAATCTGCCCTCTTCCTCCTCGGACGCAACTTCGAGTTCGGCCAGTTTTTCAGTGACGTTGACTTCGATCATGCTTCCGTCTGGATCCCCGTACTCGGGAACTTCGACGACGTACGGGTCCGCTGTCATGAGGATGTCGCCGTCGTACTGGAGCGGGTTATCGTGCTCAAAGTTGTCGGACAGTGTCGACTGTTGGAACGGGACGCCCGTCCCCGTCCAGCCGGCAACCGCATCGAAGTCTGGATTCCCGGCAAGCAATTCGAGATACCGGTCGTACGGTTCCCCGTGGACCTCGGTGTAGATGCCAATCTGATCGACCGAACTCGTCCACTCCTGTGCGAGCTCGATGAAGACATTCCCCGCCGACGATGCCATCGGTTTGAATTCGGCCCTCTCTCCGTCGGGAGTGTGCCAGAACCCGTCCTCCTTCGTCCACCCGTCCGCGTTTTCGAGGACCGCTTCGGCCTCGTCGGGCTTCGCGCTGATACCGTAATCGGTGAACGAATCTAGGGAGAGATCCGTAATAAGATCCTCGTAGCTGAACGGGTATAGCTCGTAATCCATGCCTCCCCAGGTTCCGATGCCCCCGCTTTCCTCGGGGCCCATCGCACCATGAGTCCCTGTCTGGTACGGAATCGGGATATTGCTGTCGCTAACCTCGGCCACTCGCCTATTGTCTATCGCATAGGCAATCGCCTGCCGGAACTCGCGGTACTCGTTACCTGGTGCAGCCTGACTTCCGATGTTGAACGAGAGCCTCCAATTGGTGAAGCGGGGGTAAACTTCTGTCTCGATATGATCCGCAGTGTTTTGGAACGCATCAGACGTCGTTGAGGAGGTGGCGTAGCTCCAGACGGACCTGTCGTCTTGGAGCAGCTGCCATTCGTCTTGGCCCTGCGGAATGACGTGCACCTGCATCTTCTCGTAGTTGAACTCGTCCTCGTACGGGAACCCTCCGTCGGACCGCACGGTATACACCATGGAATTCTCGCGGATGTCAACCGGGGCTTCCCAAATGCCGCAGGATTCGAGATTCTCGTTATCCCACTCGAAGGTAAGGAGCTCTTCCAGTACGCTCTCCCTCTCGCCTTCGTTTTCGGCGTCCTCCAGCCGCTCCAGAAATTCTCCATATTCATAGAATCGGGGAAGGGTGTGACGGTGCGTCAGGAAGTCCGCCAGGAAGGGTTCCTTTTTGATATTTGGATCGCTGAAGACGACCTCAAGCGTCTTATCGTCGACGACGTTGTACGTGTCGATCTGTTCGTACATCGAGCTTTCGTAGACGTAGCGATCCAGTTCGTAATTCAACCGGATGTCCTCGGCAGTGAATTCTTCACCGCTCGGGTGCCACGTGTGGTTATCGAAGAGGTGAAGTGTGACACTTTCATCACCAATCTCAAGCTCCTCGATCCCTCCGAGCTGAAACTTCTCGGCGGTTGAATCATATTCAGCGAGCGGAAGACCAATAAACCAGTCCCGATAGGACAGTTCAGCCGCTAGGTGGTTCCAGTGCCCCTGGGGAGGGTTATTCATGATCACGCTCGTGTAGTGGGGGGCTATACGATCAATTCGCTCCCCGTCGCCGTTGCCATTGCCGCTGTCGTTGCCGTTGCCGTTTCCGTTGCCGTTTCCGTTGCCGTTGCCGTTTCCGTTGCCGTTTCCGTTTCCGTTGCCGTTTCCGTTTCCGTTGCCGTTTCCGTTTCCGTTGCCGTTTCCGTTTCCGTTTCCGTTTCCGTTTCCGTTCCCACCATCATCATCATTGCCCATACACCCAGCCAGTGAAACTCCACCGAGCGCCCCAATGGATGCGAGTATTTCGCGCCGCTTCGACTGTTGGTACTTCAGCGCATTTTTATGGCTCTTATTCGCCATGATTGTTAAAATCACTGCAGATACTTAGCCTTTTCTATCATCCATTATGTATAATTATGCATATGGTTGGCGCGGATACGATGAAATCAGCATCCAATCTGAGATGGAACAGCCCTTCGATTGGGTTGAAATCCAGGGAGTAAACCGGTAAGAAGATGAGATCAATGCCGGGTTGATGGGCCCGCTTGCGCGTTGCTACTCGTATGTGTGCGAAGCAATTATCTAAGACGAACAGAATCCGCAAGAGTGAGTGGCGTAATTTTTGAACCCATCAAATCTACAAACTGAACTCCCTCGTTTCGTTGATCCCAGTCTCAACAACGATGTATACAAGCGTTTCGTAGACCACTCAAGCGGGATTCTACTCGTGATCCGTTCGAGACACTCGCAAATTCGTTCTTTCGTCTGATCTTCACGGAAGCTCACCACGTTTTCGTAGTTGAGCGTGTAGAAGCCGCCTGCTGATTCATCTGTTCAAACCAGCGATCAAGTGATGTGGGGTCGTTTACATGACATATTCGATGAGAGTTGTCCTATGGTTGGGAATGCGACTCATCGAAAAAGTCGAGGACAGTACCGTCATCTGCACAGATTTCGTCGTCGGCGACCCAGCCTTCCTCGTTGTCATCCTCCCTTTTGTTGTGGTGTGGTCATCTCCCTTGACGAACACGTTGCTAGGGCCTAGTGTAAGCTTTTGACGCTCAGGCAGATGTTCATGGTTGATATCCACTAGCACTCATTTACAACCATATGTCTGTCAGCGCCTTATTTTGTGGTGATTGCTAACATATTTAAAGAAATGGTTGGACATTCGTGTAAATTATTCACAGATGTATCGAGCACCGATAGTCAAGAACTAGCGATAGACCTTACTGACGCATCCGTTGAGACTTTCTTCGGTGTTATCAGGTCTAGAGGGATGCTTAGTGAGAGGAATCGCGCACGAAGGGGGCCAGGTTCTCAAAGAACTCACTAAGATAGACTAGACTGGACGTCGAATTCTTCGTTAATGAGGTGCAGTATCTCCTATTTCTTCCATTGGGAGATCCCGACGCGTTGACCGATCTTGATACGCATATCGCCCTTATAAAGATTGGTCACGAAAAAGAGCCGCAGGATGAGACATGTGTTCTTTATTACGATGAGTACGCGCCTATAATAGATGTAATTTTTCATATCGATCGTGCGGGCCGACCGCGGTCCCTAGTACGATTGGCTGCTTGCATCGCTCGATTGTGAACACGAGCGTGAAACATGGCGGAAATCGATCGATCATGAGGTCTGGCCGGAATTTTCAAATACCGAATTAAACACCTATACCACCGTTCCCCTTCTCTAGCACCCTCATAGGGATTAGCAGAGATACTCATAGATTGTCGGTGAGCTGAGAGTCGGAAGTTGACTCGTGAGATACGCTTTCAGCTCTGGAAGCGTTCGATAGAGTTTGTTGGCACTTTTCTTGTTCAATTGACGCCAGCACTGTTCGAGTGGATTCATTTCCGGTGCATACGGTGGGAGATATTCAAGAAGCAGGCCCGCATTCGCGGCCTGCTTCTTGAGGCACTTTGCGATAAAATACGGCGCGTTGTCTAGGACGATCACCAACCTCTCTCCGAACTCTTTTTGGAGTGCTCGGAGAAAGTGCGCGGCTACTTTTCCAGTGAACGAGCCGTCGACGAATGAGATGAAGGGTTCACCGTCGTCGGTGACCGCGCCTAACAGATTGATCGACGCTTGACCGCCCGAGACTGCGAGTGGTTGGCGTAACCTTTGACCGTTCCAGATCTGCAAATTCCGTCTCGTCATCCCGTGGGCCCCGGTCTCCGTAGAGGATGTTCAAACGTTGCGCAGACCACTCCCGGTCTCGGGCGGGAGTTCACCGGGAACCATCCGCGTTTTTACGTGGTCTTGATCACCTGCGTATGCTGATCGATGACGACGATTCGGCGGCCTGTTGCCTTCAGCGTCGGCCACTTTTTTTGAACTCCTCATGCCAGCGTCGTTGTTCAGCGGGATCTGCTTTGTAGTGACGCAGGCGGGCTGTCTGGGAGTGATCAGCGCAACGGATGAATACGCTCCAAAGGGTTTCAGAGAGCGCTTCTCATAGCAGGGTTTGTCGAGTGAGCAAGCATGTGAGCCACGTTGTGAGCGAGATCGACATGCCCCTCTCGGATATTCCGATGTTAAAGTGATCACTCTGAGACAGGCCCGCCCGCTTCATCACACGGTACATGTGTGCCAGCGAGTACTCGAGGCCGAACGTCTCAGCGATGTACTCGCGGACGAGAGCTGGCGTCCACGTCGGTTGATCGTAGCCAGCATCCGACGGCGACGCTGGCGGCGTCGCCGTCAGTTCCGTCCATTGGTCGTCGGTGAGACGAGTGGATTGACCGGGACGAGGGAGGTCGCCGAGCGCGAAACAACCGCGCTCGGCGACGGTGTCGAGCCAATCGTACACTGTTTGTTCGGGGAATCCGAGCGGTTGTTCGATCTCTGCCGGTGACTTTCCCTGTCGATACAGCAGAGCACTCGTGAGGCGTTTGACCGCTTTCGCATCCGTCTCCGTGCGCAGTTGCTGGCGCAACTGCTCATCATCAACACCATCCAACTTTCCGCCCCACGTCGTCATGAGTCCCTCTACGCGTCCAAGAGATATGAACTAGTCACCCGATCCCTATCCGCTTGACCAGACCGGGGCTGAAGGCCTTGGTCGCTCTTTACAATCCACTGCCAACGGTCACGTCAATGTCACCTGTGGCAACCAGTGGCTCTGGGAGGGTCGCTACAAGGCGATCGGTTGGCCTCGCGACCGACGGTCGGTTCAAGACCAATGAGGATCTCGCCGAGCACATGGACGAACTCGAGTCGGTGCTCGGGCCGATCTTCGAGGAACGGACGACTGACGAATAGTTGACTCTGCTCACCGAGGAACATGGGCTTCCCGTCGGACCCATTTTCGACATCTAGGAGGCGCTTATCCAACGAGCACATCTAGGAGGCGCTTATCCAACGAGCAGGTGGACGCGCGCACAGAGTCGTCGGAACCGTGGAGCATGCAGCTGTCGGTGACATTCCCGTAATCGAGCATACACTTCACTACGGCAACTGTGTCACAGGGTTTGATCGCAGTCATCAGTGCTTGATGAAGCATCTTCCCCATCCTCCACGAACTGGGGTATGATAAAAATCGGATTGCGCACCTCCATGATGTCGGGGCGATTCCGGATGGGGCTACCTGACCTCCGAGTTGAGGCCGGTTCGCTCGAACTACTGGGGACAGGCATTCGCGGGGGGAGAACGGTTGATACTGCAGCTGGAACCGTTGGTGGGTGTATATCCAGTCCTGGGCATCTACGTATTGGGAATATATATTCACCGAATGTTTGGCGCTACCAGATATAATCTGAAGTTATACAGCGTGATTCATGTCGACACTATTCGCACGATCTCCGTAGACCCCACAGAAACACTGGGAGAACAGCCCCTCCTCTGTCGGCGTCGTGAGCACTTGTCGCTTGGAGTGTCCCGCAGTGGTGTCGTGGAGGTGTAAATAGCTCGTAAATCCGACTAACTTGAGTTCAATCTCGGCCATGTCGTACTCGGCACGTTACGCATCACCCCCTCGAAGTACGCCTGAACGGCCTCGTGGGACGGGCAGAATGCGCGTTCATGAGGTGTGTCGAAGCTGCCCTGCGTACATTAGGCAGGGTTTTGTGGCCCCGAGAAGAGAGTTGTGGAACAGCAGGTCCAGATCTTGACCGCGAAACCGTGGTCGGCGGTAGGTGAGACAACGGCCGTGAGTTGGTCTGATAACCTATTGATGGGATTGGGAAGCGGATCGATTGGCGTCTCCTCGGATAGCACCGGATCCAGATGGAAGTAACACCCACCAGGATACCAATTGAAGAGGTCGTTGGGGATCCGCGGCCGCATCGACGCAATCGAGTGGTAGTGGGTCGTCAGAGAGATCCCGTCGATCAGCAAAGTTGACCCAAATTTATATATGGGTGTAAGAAAAGAGCTAACCATGCGATATGCTAGATTCCGGGATCGAGCAGGATCAGTTAGAGTCGGTGAATGGACAGACGACGGGATCGAATTTGGAGACCGAACGTACGAACTGGAAGAAGTAGACGTTCTACCGCCGGTCGAACCGACCAAAATCGTGTGTCTGGCAGCGAACTACATTGAGCACATGAAAGAGGGAGATGGAGAGGTAAACATTCCGGACGCACCCACCGTATTCCTGAAGGGGCCAAATGCGGTCGCAGGACACGAAGACACGGTGGCGCTACCGGAGCCCCGAACGGCTCCCGAAGATCTACCAGATGAATGGGGAATCGAACTCGGAGATCGGGTCGACTACGAAGCGGAGCTAGGAGTGGTTATTGGGAAACAGTGTCGGAACGTCTCTCAAGACGGCGTCGATAACGTCATCGACGGTTACACGTGTTTGAACGACATCTCGAACCGGGATGATCAGAGTGTCTTCGGCTTAGACATCCGGGGAAAGGCGTTCGACAACAGTACACCGATCGGTCCGGTTGTTGCAACGCCAGAGCACGTTGAGGAAGACCCACGGATCAGACTGTGGTTAAACGGTGAACAGCGCCAAGACTCCACCGATGACGAGATGATCTTCTCCGTGCGGGAGGCCATTGAAGAGATCACGAAATTCATCACGCTAGAGGAAGGAGACGTTGTCGCGATGGGAACCACATATGGCATCGGTAGATTGAGTGATGGCGACACTGTAGAAATCGAAATCGACGGAATCGGACGACTTAAACACTACGTCGAACGACCGTCATCTGACGAATAATTTCAGCATTAGAGGTTCAAATTCACCAATGTCATACGCAACAGGAGTCATCGGAACGAGCTTCATCGCCGAGAATCACGCACAGGCCTACGAGAACGTGGAGGATATCGATCTGGTTGCGGTAGCAGATATCGATCCTAGTTCACTGGCCGAGTTTGCCGAAAAACATTCTATCCCGTCATCTCGAACGTATTCGACTCACGAGGAGCTGTTAGCTGAGGAGGCACTCGACATCCTATCAGTAGCGACCCCGTCGTTTCTCCACCACGGCCACGTTATCGATGCTACCCAATCAGCTGCCGATCCAGACGCTATCTGGTGTGAAAAACCAATCGGGTTGAGCGTCACTGAAGGTGAGGAGATGATCGCCGCCTGCGATGACACGGACACCGAGCTGGTGATCAACCACCAGCGCAGATTTGCCGACGAGTATCGAGCGCTTCGACGACAAATCCACGACGAGAACCTGCTTGGAGAGATTGAAGCTGTACACTCCCATTCACCGCGCGAACTCCTTCGAAACGGGACTCACACCGTCGATTTACTCATGTTTTTGCTGGATTCGATGGGTGCGGAAGTAATGGGATATATTACCGAGGAACGGGGATTAGGAAGTCAGTCCGGGACCGACGAGGAGGTGACATTCGACGACGCTGGAGGAGGGGGTACAATTGTGACAGAAGACCAAAAATTTGTCACGATCGATCAAACGACCCCAAGACCAGTGTCTAAGGGTCGTAAAGAGTTCGTCGGTTCCGAGGGCATGCTCATGATGCCTGGTGACTCCGAGTGGAGTTACTGGCGTTTGGAAGAGAATGAGGAAGGATCGTATGGAACCTCGCACGTCGAAACACCGATTCCTCCCGAGTTAACGAAAACATCAGGACAAGCGAAGTTCGACAATGGTGCCCGTCATATCGTTAACCTCATTGATGGAGACATGGAGAACCTTTCTTCGGGTGAGGATGCGACACACGTTTTGGAAATTATCGTTGCGATGTTTCTGTCACACTACACCGGATCGCGGGTATCACTCCCGCTGGATCGCCCACTACGTGATATTCGAATCTTGTCAGGATAACCGTGATCGGATAACGGCAGACAATGCGACTAGATATCCGCGACTGGGATCAAAACGCTTGACAAACAAACCTAGCCCGCTCCGAGTAATGACAACATTTGAAACTTTGACTAGCTCGCTTGGTGGCGACGTGTTTTTTGCGATAGACTTATGTATCTAGGACGAGGTGCCATATATTATGCCGAATGAGAGACGGATCTCCTCTAACGAACTGGCAAACTGCGCAAAAGACGTCATCCCTGGGGGTGTAAACAGTTATGCGAGGAAATTCGAGAGGGAAATCAATTTCGACCGCGGACAAGGATCGAAAATATACGACTTGGACGGCAACGAATATGTGGATTATCTTAACGCTTGGGGTGCGATTCTGTTAGGTCATTGTGATTCGGAAGTAAACGAAGCGGTTACCACTACTCTAGCGGAGCAGGACCTTTACGGGTACGGAACGACGGAGTTAGAGGTAGAAGTAGCCAAAGAAATCGTGAAGCACGTTCCCTCTGCCGAAAAAGTGTTATTTGGCGTCACCGGTTCAGAGGTAGTTGCTCGGGCTATCACCCTGGCTCGCGCGGTGACGGGCGGAAAAAAGGTAATCAAATTCCAAGGGACGTATCACGGATGGTATGATTCGGTGGCGATGAATCACTTATCGGAGCCAGAGAAATTAGGTACTCGCGATGTATTTACAGAGGGTTTGTTAGAACAAACCGTAGCGGAGACGATCATTCTTCCATTTAACGACCTCAACGCAGTTCAAGAAACTGTCAAAGAACACAGTGATGAACTCGCCGGTATTATCCTCGAACCGGTGGCACACAATATGGGATGCGTACTCCCGGCCGATGGATTTCTTGACGGACTCAGGCGGATCTGCGACGAGAACGGAATTCTCCTTATTTTTGATGAGATTATCACTGGATTTCGACATGATATGGGGGGAGTACAACAATTAGAGGGAGTTATCCCGGATCTTACTACGCTTGGCAAGGGAATTGCGAACGGGTATCCGCTATCGGTACTTTGTGGGAAGGAAAAGTATATGGACCGCTTCCAGACGAAGGACGGTGGCGACGTTTCGTTCGGCGGGACGTACAACTCACATGCGGCATCCATGGCTGCCGCAAAGACGAGTATGCAAGCGCTCCAAGAGCGTGATTTCCACAAAGTAGGGGTTGAACGGCGTGATCGGATCTGCGACGCGTTCGAAGACCTCTTCGAGGATTACGGAGTGGTCGCCACCGTCAAAAGATACGGAACGGTGTTCCTTACGTATTTCATGGAACCACCGATTCAGACTTATCAGGACGTGCTGCGCAACGACGACGAAAAATATCACGCTTATCGACAGATGATGATCGACGAGGGCATTCTCATGGTACCGAAACCCCTTCGCCGAAATTATCTTCTCGAACGTCATACGACGGAAGACGTCGAACGAACGATCGAGGCCGCAAAACCCGCGATTGCATCTATTAAAGACGACTGAGGATCGAGGTGAGCAGGAATTCTTTCGATGAAGCGTGGCCACAGCCGTTTGAGAACTCCCAACGGATGTGGCCATTCGACCGGACGGTCGAAATCCTAAACCATGGAGTGACGGTTCCGGGGCGGTCGATCGGCTTCTACGTGTTGACGAGAGACAACGTTCAAAAAGAAGGTGGTTAAAGAGACGACCGTATAGGCACTCGAAGAGATCCACGAGCAGGATCCGGTTGGGTGGACTCTGCTCATGGCGGATAACTATAGCACTCAACATGATCTTTATCACACAGGATCGGACCGACGAACTCGGTATTGACTTCGTCTTCATCTCACCATACTCGCCGACGTTGAATGCGATCGAACCGCTCGGGAAAGACCTGTGAGGCGATGCATTATCTGAGGCAGGGAGGTTTCTGTGCGCACAGCGGTTGCCTCTTCACTTCTCTCGAAAGTACCCTTGATAAGACGCCGCCGTCTCGCGGTTCGTCTCCTAACTAAAGACGGATGGCGCCCTGGGGGTCACTTTTCGCCACTTCGTCGAAATAGTGAGAGCGGACGGTTCGTCTTTCACGATATGAATGGGAAGTGTTCTATATAATAGAACTCCTTCGTTCGAGGCGTTGTGAGAATATAGATATGAATAGATCGGCCCTTGATCTCAAGGCAGGCTTTACAAGCATATGTTTGTAATGTTACTCGATATTTCGATCCATATGATCTACTGAAGTAGAGGTTCTAATAATTAGAACTACTTTCACATTTCCCAGGTGAGAAGGGTTTCAGACGACACTCCTATGAGTACACCTCTGAGTTTATAGTCCAAAGAATCATATTCATGGGGTGGTTATCATTACCGGGACAATGGCCTATACAGCCGGATTGATCGGACTGAGTGGTATCGGCACCCGCCATTATGACGCTTTCAAACACACCGACGGGATCGAGCTGGTAGCGATTGCTGACATTGATACGGGACTCCTCGAGGCGAGGGCTGATGAGTGGGGAATCGCGGAAGTACATCGGTACGAGAAACATCGCGAACTACTCGCTTCGGAAGATTTGGACGTCGTCTCTATCGCGACTCCGTCTTTCCTCCATCACCGACACGTGCTCGACACAGTGGAGTCGAACGCCGATCCTGACGTGATCTGGAGTGAAAAACCGATCGCTGTTAATGTCACTGAGGCGCATGAGATGGTCGACGTCTGTGAAGATGCCGGCGTCGAACTCGTCATCGATCACATGAGGCGTTTCCACAAACCGTACCGGAAACTTCAACGACTCATCAACGACGATGGACTCATTGGCAAGGTCCAGTCTGTCCATATACAAAATCCTGAAGAGTTGCTACGGAACGGGACTCACTCAATCGATTTGCTTACAATGCTGCTTGACGAGAGGGCCCAGCTGGTGTTCGGACATCTGAAAGAGCAGTCCGGAAGTGGTATGTCCCTCGATGAGTGGGATGATCGAGCGGGTGGTGGGATCATCGTTACTGAGAGTGGAACATACGTAAACGCCGATTTTACGACTGCCAGATCCGTTGCATCGGGAGGATGGCTCATCGTTGGCGATCGTGGTAAAATTGAGTTCAACGAGGGACGAAACGAGTTGGATTATTGGACGCTAGTCGATAGCGACGACGGGAGCTATGGGACAGAACACGTCGAAACAGATTTGCCAGATTTGAACGGTGACTTGAACGACTACGAGGCCATGTTCCGTGGCGGCGGCAGTCATATTGTCGATCTTCTGAACGACGACGAGCCAAACCGTTCACCGGGCCGTACAGCTACCCATGTTCTCGAGATTATTGTCGGCCTATTCATATCTAACTACACGGGCTCCGCAATCGATCTTCCTCTTGATCGACCCCTGGAAGACGTAACTGTTCAATCTCGATAGTCGGGGAGACTTGTTCAACATGAACTCCAGGCAGGATTAATCGATTGAACCGAAACGCAGCACAAACATCATATATGCGCCGGAATTCAAGATAATCAATAGTTGACATCAAGGCCGGAGAATGTATTGGATAATCCAACGCCCACATGTCGATCCATATGTATGTTATAAACCAAAAATATTATTATACTGATATTCACCAAAATTATCCCTCAATGTTTTCGATAACTACCAATAGTTATTTCAACTCCAATGTGAACGTATAACGTGCCACGGTACAATCGGGTACTGTGACGAGTGAGTCATATGAGCGAAAGCCCACTAGACACTAAGCAACCGGAAGAATCACCCCGCAACCTCAACGATCCATACATCGAATTGTCAAGTATTGGTGTACGAAATCGGAGGGCGACCTGATGATCCCGCTGAACCGTCGGTTGTTCATCGGTGCAGCAGCAGCACTGGGCGCTAGCGGGTCGGCAACTGCCAAGACCTCGGGACCGCAGAACAGTGGCGGCCAGCAGTCCGGACAGAAGGGCGAAAAAGGCTGGCCACAGCAGGGTTACCAGCTCCCGCCACAGCGGCTAGAAGATACCGACACCTACGACAATGAGCCCAACATCACTGTCCTAAAGAACAATAAACTCCTGTTAATTTACCGACGTTCCCCGACCGACGGTGGTGGCCACGTGCACAACGACGGCTACATCGCAGCCCGTATTAGTAATGACTGGGGCGAGTCTTGGTCAGACGAGATCGTCGTCGCAGACGACGCAGACTACGACACGCGGAACCAGTCGGTGATCTACGATCAGGAAAGTGGCCGCGTGATCGTCCATTATCGCCTGTACGACGCCGACACCGGCGGTGGACACGGCGAATTCTACAGGACGAGCGAAAACAGCGGGCGCAGGTGGTCCGACCCGATGGAGGTCAATCTGGAGTACATCGCTGAGGCGCCAGCGATCAATGCGCCGTTCGGGGGTTACACTCACACCTCGAACGGGCTGATGACCCAGTGGTACGGCTTCGACGAGGAAGGGAACTACGGTGTCGTCGAGGCGCTGTTCAGCACAGACGGCGGACAGACTTGGGGAAACAACGTCCTCGTCGGCGATTCGACCGATGTCGACGGACGAGTGCTGACGGAGCCAGTTCCGGCCAGATACACCGACAAGAAGCTCTGGACGTTTGGCCGCGACAACACGACCGCCGACATGTTCGCGATCCAGAGCGAGGACGGCGGGATGACGTGGGGCGACCCCGTATACTTCAACCCGACCAACATGGAGGATCCAACGCCGGCGTGGTTCAAGCGCACCAATGCAAACGAACTCACGGTTATCTGGGGTGACAGGACCAACGACGCGGTCCACGTCATCGACGCCAGTGCCCGTATGGCCTGGCAGGATCCGGCGTTGCTGGAGGAGGAACCGGTGAGCAAACTTGCGGTACAGATGTCCGATATCGAGGCCGACTTCGGCTACGTCACCTTTGCCAAAACGGGCGAGGACCGCCGACACACCCTGGTCACGTTCTACGATGAGGACGAGGCGCCAAACATCTGGTTGATGTCGCTGGACTGACCTGCCTTCATGGGGGGTTCGGTCTGCGACGACCCTCCACCGTCTCGCTGGACAAAGTCTTATTATCGCGAGCGGAGGTGGTGGAGGTGAGAGCGTAGGTACAGTCGTCTGTGACGCCTTCGGGTTCGAGACGAACAACTTCGTCGAGCAGGTTGCGGACCGAACTGGCTTCCAAAACCGGTGGGAACCCTTTGGGACGGACCTTGAATGACACCTCGTGACACCGAGAAGCAGATCGACGGGGTCCCTCAACGCCGCGGACCGCGACGACATTGATCTCGACCACATCGTCGCAGAGACCGCCATGTCAAGTGGGCCGGTCGAGGAGGAAACCTACGAGTTCCACGTGGGCACCATTTTTGATGGCATCCGGAAGATCCTGCCCGATGTCGAGGGGGTCAGGCTTTCACTCCACGGTGCGATGGTTCCCAAGTAAACCTCCGATGGGAGAGAGCTCGTCGATCGCATGCCAAAGTGGATCGCTATCGAGATCCTCGCTGTGACAATTCCGGCCGGTCACGTGGTCTCCGTGAGCAGTCCTTTCATAAAATGTTCGTTATTTGAACACCCAATTCGAGGGATTTAAGACTGCTCCTGTAGTAAAACTCATCGGAGTCAACAATGTCAGGAAGAGTTCTTGCTACCGAGATCGTATTCCCCAGCTTCAATCCCGAGCGTAAGGTCTTTGCCGAAGCGGGAATCGAGATGATCGCCACGGGGGCTGGCTCTACTGGTGAGATCCTGGACGCAGCTGAGAAGACCGACGTGGACGCAATTCTGACAGCAACCCACATCTCAATATCTGAGGAAGTGTTCGAGCAAATCGAAGGTCTTCAGGTCGTCTCCTCGTACGGAATTGGGGTGGATCATATCGATCTTGACAGTGCTACTAAGTACGGTGTACCGGTTACGAACGTTCCCGACTACAGTATTGAAGAGGTTTCGAGCCATGCGATCTCGTTACTACTGAATTGTGCACGTTCAGTGAGTCAGTACGACAAGCAAGTGGGTGACGGCGGGTGGGACTGGGAAACACAACGTCCATTACGACGGCTTCGAGGACAGACACTCGGCGTCGTCGCCTTCGGGAAAATCCCAAGACGACTCGTAGAGAAACTGGACGGATTCAGCTTTGATGTAGTTTCGTACGACCCCGACGTTTCCGAATCGAAGATGGCAGAGTACGGAGTTGAAAAGGTTTGTTTCGATGAACTCCTGTCTCGATCTGATTTGATCACGTCGCACGTTCCGCTAAACGAAGAATCGTACCATATGTTTGATATCGATGCGTTTAAAACTATGAAGGATGACGCTATTTTCGTCAATACGTCACGCGGTCAAGTTATCGACGAATCTGCACTCTACAAAGCTCTCGAAGAGGATGAAATCGCCTGTGCGGGTGTCGACGTAATGGAGAATGAGCCACCCGACGGATCTCCGTTGGTCGACCAACAAAACATCATCATAACTCCCCACGCTGCCTGGTACTCGGAACAGTCGATGGAGGAGTTACAACGGAAAGCTGCGGAAGAAATCGTGAAAGTACTCCAAGGAGAGGCCCCTAGATACCTAGTCAATACGGAGCTCACGAAGGATACCACTGTCGACGTTTGATGTAGCTTTCCCGACCCGGTGCTCTTCACTGTCTCCCAATTTATGCTGGTTCTTGTCGTCGAATCACTATACTCACCGTGGCTGGAACGGCTACGGCCAACGCTCAATTGTAGGGTGAACCACACGTAGTTGCCACCCGTTTCGATAGATTGGTTCGAAACGGGCGGTTACCGACTCTATAGGATAGCATCGTCAGTAGAAGCTCGCAGCACGTCTACTTCATAACTATCATGGATGCATAGAGGACACCCATAATTGGTACTTTCGTCAACAACTCCGATGAGAGGTCCGTTTAGATCGTGTTCTTAGTCTGTTTCAACGATCGACTTGCTCTCCCAGTATTCGTGATCTTCCTTCGTCCTGAAACAGGCAACTTTCTGTGCGCCATGCTCGCTATATAGATCCGGCTCAACTTCCGTGCATATTTCCCGCGCCTCCGGGCACCGCGTATGGAATTGACAGCCCGACGGCGGATTTATCGGGTCGGGAACGTCAATCGTCCGGAGCGGTAGCTCTTCTTCAGGGGGTGTGTAATTCAGTTGTGGAGTAGCCCAGCAGAGTGCCTTTGTATATGGATGTTGTGGGTTGTTGATAATCTGCTCTGGAGACCCGATTTCGACCAGCTTTCCGAGGTACATAATCCCGATTCGGCCATTGGATTTTTCAGTTATGTACCTGGCATTGGACAGGTCATGTGAAATAAATATATATGAGGTGTTTATCTCTGATTGGAGATTGAGCATAAGGTCCATCATCTCGACCCGTAGAGAGACGTCCAGCGCGCTCACCGCTTCGTCGGCGAGGATGACGTCCGGATTCACCAATAACGACTGTATTAGGGCGACCCGCTGTTTTTCGCCACCACTGAGCTGGTGGGGATATCGCCGGCTATAATCTTTTACCGGTGTCATTCCGACTTTCTCAAGCATCGCGAGGATTCTTGCTCGTCGATCTTCAGGCCCAAGATCTGGGTACCATTTGATTAGTGCTTCACTCAGGATCGACTGGATTTTCCGATATGGATTCAATGAGCTGCCCGGATCCTGATGTATGATCTGTAATGCCTTTCGCACGTTTCCGTCCATGAGGTCTCCTTTGTCCGCCCATATATCCTTTCCGCGGTATTTGACTGTTCCACCTGTTGGACGTTGTAATCCAACAGCGGTTTTGCCAAGCGTTGTCTTTCCACATCCGCTTTCGCCGACCAGTGCGATAACTTCGTCTTCGTAGATTTCCAGATCGACACCGTCGACAGCTCTCACTATATTTGGGTCTGAAAATATCCGCTCGATAATTCCGGAACTCTCCTTGAAGTGGACTTCGACATCGTCCAGCGACATGATGATGTCATCCTCTTCTCGGGAGACGTCCGAGTATCCTTCCTCGGATACGTCATCCATCCCGTTGCGTTCTCGATTGCTGTTCTCACCTGACTGCAAGCTAAAGGGTACCGCATCTGCGGATTGTTCCCAGTGAAAACACGCGGCTCGATGGGATCGAGATATTTCTTCATACCCCGGGTCTTCGCTTTCACAGAGACCATCTGCTAACGGGCACCTGGGGTGGTACGAACAGCCCGATGGGATATTAACCGGGTCGGGACTCGACCCTTCGATCGGTTCCATGTCCTCAACTTCCGTCTCAAGATTAGGTGTCGAATTCAACAACGACCGAGTGTATGGATGTGACGCGTTTTCCAGTACTTCCTTGGTTGTCCCCAGCTCAACAAACTCAAAGGCGTACATTATCGCCATTCGATCTGATAGCTCCGCGATGAGTGGTAAATCGTGTGTAATGAAGATTAGAGTGAGGTTATACTTTTCCTTTAACTCGCGTAGAAGAGTTAAAATCGATCGTTGCATCAGTAAATCAAGTGCCGCCGTCGGTTCATCCAGCACCAGAACAGGGGGTTCGAGAACTAGGCTTAGAGCGATGAGTGTTCGTTGTTTCATGCCACCGCTCAGTTCGTGTGTGTAGGAGCGAAATATTCGATCGGGATCGAGATAAAGATCGGATAGTATTTCACGGGCTCGATCTAATCCTTCCTCAACGTTATAATCATGCGCTTTTAGCGTTTCTTTGAAGTGTTTCTCAATAGTTATCGTCGGGTTGAATGAATTCATCGCCCCCTGAAACACCATAGAAATTTCTTCCCATCTAAATTTCTTTAGATCTTTGTCATCCAGTCCGAGTACATCAATCTTATCACCTGATTCAGAAAAATACGTGATCTCCCCGGACGTTCTCCCCGGCCGAACGACGGCGTCAAGAAGCGCCGATGCAAACATCGATTTTCCGGATCCGCTTTCGCCAACGACCCCTAAAATTTCTTCTCGGTTAATATCGGCGCTCACATTATCCAACACCTTCGACGTTCCTCTCTCCATACCAAACTTCACATCTACATTGCGAATTTCGAGAATGTGGTCAGTTTCCTGGCTTGTTGAAGATTGCCCGGTGGATTCCACTGCCATAATAACTGGATAAATAATGTTATTGTGGGTGCTTAAACCTTGTGACTACATGGGGGGTGCTGTCTGGTGAGGTGGTGGACAGTCACTTACGGAGGGCTTCACCCGGCGACTGAGGGCCGCCAGTAGTCAGGTGTTCGGAAGGTACATGAGCGATCGATGTCGGTCGGTTAACTACAGCGATAGCTGGGAAGAAAATTGGGGATGGCTGATCATCTTCCTTCTCGAAGACGCTGACCATCATTCCTAATCTTCACTGAGGAAAGCGTGATCGTACGGCGCGAAGACGCGGTGCTTGATGAGCGGTCTGACGTCTTCAGCCGTAGCTTTTCGCGGAAGCTCATGTCGTCGTAGCCTTTGTCGGCAGCGAGACTGAGCAGGTCGCCCTGCGGAACGCAGGCGACCTGCGGGCCGATGTTCGTACCGTTTAGCCACTTCGCACTACAATGGACATCGATAACCGCGCCCTGCGCGGTATCGACGGAGAAATGTCGTTTGTACGGTCTGTACGTCCCGACCACATCGTTTGAGATAGTGGCTCGAGGCCTGTTGGCGGTCGAAGTAGGTGCCGTCGATGGCAGCGTGACCGTTCTGGTCGAGCAGTTCCGACGAGAGTCGGAGCAGCTCTCGTCAGATGCACATCGGCGCCCGGTCGAAGGATTTGCAGAGCGCAGATGGGCCAGGGAACTCGCCGCGCTCGTCCTCGAGCGCGGATCGTACCCGCTCCAATTCTTCGGCCCAATCGATAACCTCGACATGTGTCGCTTCCATGTGAACACGGAAAAAGTGCAAGACGGCGTGCTTCCAGCCGACAACTCCGTTGCCGGCAGGATGACTGACCTGCATCACCGCAGCATCAGTAAGTTTTCGTGCGATCGAGACAGCCTGTTTAACGAAGCGGAAGAGGACTTTTTGCACAACTGGCTTCTTCCGCTTCATCTCTGTCGTTCTATCGACTTATCCCGACGCAGTCTGTGGATTCAATAGATCCGATTGGAATCAACTCAAATACCTCCAGAGCAAGAATCTTGAGTTGACTGTTCGTAATGAACTCGTTCAAATCTGTGAGTACTTATTTGAGTTATGGAAGGTTCATCAGATGTGTATCTGGACGGTGGATGGATCAAGTGACTGATTCATTCACTTCCTTTGCTATTACGCGTCAGTTAGTAGGCTCTGAGCCAGAGTGGACAATTAGTGATGATACACTGTAATTTCGCCAGCATCTTCGTGGACGTACTCCCATCGTGATCTCCTCGGGGTTGTAGACGGTCCTGCGTGACTCAACGCTTCTACTGGGCTCCAGAAAGAACGATCGCGTTGGAAGGGGCGCCTACACTTGGGCGACTGCCTCAATCTCGACGAGGATGTCCGCCGCCAGGTCCGACACCTCGATAACGCTCCGGGCCGGATACGGTTCGCTCATGCGCTTACGGTACACCTCGTTTAGCCGATCGAAATCATTGATGTCGACCAGGAAGACAGTGGTCTTGAGTACGTCGTCCAGGGAGGCACCGACCGAGTTGAGGACTGCCGTAACGTTATCAAGCGTCTGGTCTGTCTGCTCGCCGATGTCGTCACCGACGACATCCCCTGTCTGCATGTCGAACGGGACCTGTCCGGAGATGAATAGGAGGTCCTCGTGGACGATGCCGTGGGAAAGCGGTACGTCGATGTCGGGTGTCTTGTCCGGAGTGATCGGTCGCATGCGCTCGTAGTTCAGCCGAAACAGGTAATAAACGTTGTCCCGTCCCCGTCGATAGTGATTATTTTGGAAAGTTTGGCCAGTAAACAAAGCCCTGTGACCAGTTTTTGGCTGTTCGTGAGATGACGTGACTGAAGCAGTTCGATACGACGACGTTCGTCTCTTTAGCTCTCGAAAAATGTGTTCGTCAATGTTTCGATTTCCTTGGCCAGGTCTCTGAAATCGGAGTCAGCTCGTTGAAGCGCTATTGAAGGTATTGAGCACCATCAACAAGAAATACGGCGGTTTTCGACATCGTGCTTTTCTCGCAGTTCGCGAAGGACTATTTCGGTGAGAGCGGTGGTAGTGGGCGAAAAGAGACGAACGTGAAGCAGGTGGTTCGTTTGTGGGTCAGCGGCGGCGTACAGCTAGAATTACTGGTCATTGATATGAATCACTGTTTCGTCAACCGAGATCTGATTTGGAGTGTTCCCGGATTCTGGCTGTAGATCGGCTTTCTGGATCCAATCATGGATCGCTTTCCGCGACCATTGAACACCCAAGTCTTCGAGTAATTCGGCAGTATTCAACAGCGAGAGCCCCGAACCGTCCGATTGAAAACTCAACGCCATCGCTGGCTTAGGTGTCCGCTCTCACTCCTCAAACCCCAAATCGAGCCAGTTTCTCTTCCCACTGAGACGGCTGATTTCTGGTATGGCCACCAAGAAATCCGTCCGCCACACTTTTCACATTTAACTAAACACGACCCCCCGTCGAGGGTAAAGATTTAATCGCTGGCCACCGCTCCGCTAAACGGACCATGTCTACGACAGTTGGATTCATCGGGCTGGCTAACCCTCACGCAATGATGTACCTTGAGAGTCTCCAAGAACTCCCCACCGAGGTCACCTGCGCATGCGAACTGAATGAGAGCGTCAACGCCGAGGACTTCCCGGGGCTCGACGGCGCGCCGATTTACGACGACATCGAGGAACTGTTCACTAGTGAGGCCGTCGACGCAGTGTGGATGTCACTCCCGAACCAGGACACGCCGCCAGCTATCGAACTTGCCGCAGAGTACGGCGTCGACGTTTACGCCGAGAAGACCCTGGCCCGGACCGCAGCCGAACTTGAGCCTGCGATAGACGCGGCCGAGACCGCCGGGATCACCGTCGTCGCGGGCTACCAGAACCGCGCTAATGCTGTCACTCGCGAGATGCGTTCCCGGGTCATCGAGGGATTCTTCGGCGATCTCCGCGCGGTCGAGGCCCGCATGATCACCTCCCAGCTCGGCCGATTTCGAGATGCTTCGCAGTACTCCTATCGGGTCGATTCGAGTCGCGGCGGCATCCTTCAGTGGCTAGGTTGTCACACGATCGATATGCTGCGGTTCATGCTAGACGAACCGGCCGCGCGAGTCAACGCCCAGGTGGAGTACGGTGCCGATGGCGTCGAGGTTGAGGACGGGGCGACCGTCCAGTTCGAACTGGCCGAGTCGGGAGCGCTCGGCACCCTCCAGGCCGGCTATTATGATCGGGAGTACGACACGTATATCGGCATCCACGGTTCAGAGGGGCGGGCAGCGTGGTCAGGGAGCGACACGCCCGCCGACCGAGACGTCCTCGAACTCGACTCCTACACCAAGTGGCCAGTCGCCCCCCGACGGACGATTGATTACGACTATGATGACTCCATGGGGTACGGGGGAACCATCGGTCTCGATTACATGGCGAACTTCCTCAACACTGTCGAGGGCCGAGACTCGGATCCCAGTCTCAACGCGACGATCCACGATTCACTGGCTGTTCTTCGATTCCTGGACGCCGTCTACGAATCGGCCGAAACCGATGAATGGGTCGCCCTCGAGTGAGTGCTTCACACGCCGCCAACGAATTATAGCCCGGACACGTAGAGTCGTGTGTATATCAGACAGGCTTAACGTCGTCTTCGGCTGTTTTCAACGCAGAGAACGTTTCTTCAATCGAGGTCTTCTCGTTCCAGTGGTGAAGAAACAGATATCGATAGCTGTGGTCCGGGCAGGACATTTTCCAAAAGCCACGTTACAGTGCAGTTTTGATCGAGGGGGACCGGCACCAGTACCCTCACGGACCTGCGGAGCCCCTCTCTTATGGCTCCTCGGCGACGCCGCAGTAGTCGATAACCGTGTCCGCGATTGTCTTGGACGTTTCTAGGAGGGAGTCGACAGTGACGAATTCGTCGGCACCGTGAATGTCGGTGGCCTCGGGGCCGACCGACGTCGCCGGGATATCGTAGTATCGCTTGTAGTATCTTGTGTCGTTTCCGGCGCTTCCGCCGTAGAAAACACCGTTGCGTCCGGTGACCCACTCGGCGTTTTTCATCGCAGTCTGGAGCAACACCTCCGAGGGATCGACCTCGTGAGGGTCGGCCTGCAGCCCGAAGAACTCCAGCTCTGGGGGGTGATCACTGAGCCACTCGTCCTCCTCGGCGACGCGGTCTATAGTTTCGACCAGTTCGCCGATGACCTCTTCGGGTTCCTCGCCTGGTGGCCAGCCCAGCCGCCCCTTCATGACGACCTCTCCCGGGATGATGGCCGGCCAGTCAGCAGCCTGGATAATACCAATGTTCAGGTTAGTCTCGTGCCCTCGCATCTGTGGGTCGAGCCGATAGGCCGGTTCGTATTCGATCCGAGCCTTACGCTTGGCGTCAAGTTCGCGCAGGGCTTCGTATACCTTCATCGCCTTGTCAAGGCCATTGACTCCCTGGTACCCGAAGCCGACGTGGGCGCTCTTCCCACGGACCGTTATTTGGAAGTACCGGACCCCGGCGCTCGCCATCCCCAGATTCGGAACTCCCAATGGCTCCGGAATAATCGCCCCGTCGGGAAGATACCCTCGCATCAACGCCGATAGGAGGCCCCCGACGCCGCCGTCCTCCTCTTCGATAGTACTTTGGAGGTACAAATCGCCCTCCAGTTTGATGTCGAGCTGTCTGAGACTCTCGACAGCGTGAACGAACGCCACGGTTCCACCCTTCATGTCGCCGGCACCGCGGCCGTACAGGCATCCATCCTCGTGTGTTAGTTCGAACGGGTCGTGTTCCCACTCTGATTCGGTTACCGGCACAACATCCATGTGACCGCTCAGCGCCAACGTCGGCCCTTCACCGGCTCCTTTGATGGTTGCGACAACATTCGGCCGGTCCTCGTAGCCGACCTCTTGGTACGCTTGTGTCTCGAAAAACGCCTCATGTTGCCTGAGTTGCTCGGCGTCGGGCGTCCACACATCGGACTCCAATCCCATCTCGTCGAACTTCTCGATGATGACCTCCTGACCCGGACGCTCATTTCCGATGACCGTCATCTCGCCGACAAGATCCTCAAGCAGGCCTACCATGTCCTCAACATTAGCCTCAATGTGGGAGTTCACCTGGCGTTTTAGCTGCTCGTGTTCCATGATCATACTATTCTCTCTCCCTTTTAGTATTATCGTGTTGCAGCAATCCTCCGAGGAACCCAAATTCAATACAAAATTTATTAATTAATATCCCTGAAATGACTGGAGTGTTCGCCTGACGGTGCCGTCCGTGGGAATCGGGAAATACCAGATTAGCTGACATGACCAACGTCTTCTTTCCTGGGTGTGAATATGCTCAATACGCTGGTCGTGATCGGAAATAGTGCGTTCTCCAGTGTTATCTCTGTGATCGTTCCTGAACATGGAATTCCATGGGCCGATGAACAGGCGTATCTGTTTACCAGTTGAGCCATATCTGGGAAGCGTGATTTGTGACCTCCTCTTGAAAAACGTCCGCATTGTCGACGGGACGGGAGCACCATGGTTTCACGGCAGCGTCGGGATACGTGATGGACGGATCGTAGCAGTAAATCGGAAACTCTCAAGCGAAGGAGATTATTGATGGTCTCTTTCGTGTGGTTTTAGTATACACCCACTGATCTGAGGCCGTATCAGAGAACCGATCTGCCTACCTAATTCCGATCAAAATGTGCACGTCTGAACTGTATCAACAATCTCTTACTGATGAGTGTACCTATTTTATCGATAACGGTGGTTTTTCAGGTAGCAGTGTTTCCATAGGTGAAGTACTGAACCTATACTTTCATCACCAAGTTAGACTTAGAGGGTAGTATGCCTTGGCACATCACGCTTGACTACGATACCTACAAAGAGGCTCGCAAAGAATTCGAGTGGGACTTTCCCGACGGTTACAATATCGCACGAGACTGCCTTCGAAAGCACGACGACCGCGACAAGCCGGCGCTTTACCAGGCCTACCCGGACGGCCGGCGGGAGACCTACACCTTCCGCGAAATGGACAAACTCTCGGCGCAGGTCGCGCACGGGTTAGTCGAGCGTGGCGTCGGTCGCGGCGACCGCGTAGCAGTGATCGTCCCGCAGAAGCCAGCGAACCCGCTGATGCACCTAGCCTGCTGGAAACTGGGAGTTATCTCGCTCCCACTCTCGGTCCTGTTCGGCCCCGACGCTCTTCAGTATCGGCTCAAGGACAGCGGGGCGAGCGTGGCCGTCGCCGACGAGTCGGTACTCGAGAGCGTCACCAGGGTGCGCGAGGACTGCCCCGACCTGGAGCACATCGTCGCCGTTGACGCGGGCGACCATCCTAAGGGGACCGAGCCATTTAGCGCCCTCTACGAGGGTCAGCCGACGGACGTCGATGTTGCCGAGACCGACGAAGGCACGCCTGCCATTATTCTCTATACCAGCGGGTCGACCGGCCCGCCGAAGGGTGTCCTCCACGGGCACGGCGTCTGGGTTGGCCACTGTCCCGCCTTCTACATGTACTTCGAGCGGGACATCTTTGAGTCAATGTTTTGGACGCCCGCCGACTGGGCCTGGATCGGGGCGCTCGGCGACCTCGTCTTCCCTGCCTGGCACTACGGTCGCCCGGTGGTGGGATACCCGATGGGGAGCTTCGACGCCGAGACAGCCTTCGAGTTGTTCGAGGAGTTCGGCGTCACAGATACGTTCCTCCCGCCAACGGCCATCCGGGTGATGATGGCCGTAGAGGAGCCGACCGACCGTTACGACCTCGCCGTCAAGACCATCTGCTCGGGCGGTGAGCCGCTGACGCCTGAAATCCTCGAGTGGGCCCGCGAGCAGTTGGAGGGCGTGGCGATCAACGAACTCTACGGGCAGACCGAGGCGAACCTGCTCGTGACGAACTGCCGGAGGCAGTTCTCGGTCCGGGCCGGCAGCATGGGCAAGCCCGTCCCCGGACACGACGTGGCCATTGTCGATCAGAAAACCGGCGAGCGGCTCAGCGACGACGAGGGGGGGATGATCGCAGTTCGTCGCGACGGCGATCCAGTGGTCTTCCAGGAGTACTGGAACCAGCCCGAGAAGACCGCCGAAGCGAGCCTGACCGGTCCAGACGGCGTCGAGTGGCATCTCACGGGAGATCTCGGGTACAGGGACGAGGACGGGTACTTCTGGTTTAAGGCCCGCGACGACGACGTCATCATCACCGCAGGGTACCGCGTCGGGCCGGGCGAAATCGAGAGTGCGATCCTCGAATACCCGGCTGTCGAACAGGTCGGCGTGATCGGCGTCCCAGACGAGACCCGCGGAGAGATCATCAAGGCGTTCGTCCAGCTCGTCGCGGGCGTGACCGGCGACGACACCCTGTGCGAGGAGATACGGAATATCGTGAGCGAGAACCTGGCTAAACACGAGTACCCCCGCGAGATTGAGTTCGTCGATACCCTGCCGACGACGACAACTGGGAAGATTCAGCGGCGGAAGTTGCGGGAACAGGAACTAAAACCTTGAGTAGCGAGAAAGACCATCACAACGGCTAGCACCGTCCTAAGTTTATTCTGCCTATTAGAATTTCTCAGAAACATGAATCCTGCCCGAGTCTCAGAACAGAGATACACTAAGCGGTTTACGCTTGAGACGGTACTATAGGATTGGCAGAGATACTCGTAGATTCGGGGGTGAGTTGAGCGTTGACAGAGCTGTCGAGAGGTACTCTTTGACCTCGTTGCGCGTTAGAAATAGCGGTTGGCTTGACCGTCTCTGAGTTGCCCCCAGAAGTTTTCAGCGGCTTCATCTCCGTCGAATGCGACGGCAAGGGCTCCTGAAGCACATGACCCGATATTGAAAGCTAATTTATATCTTCACTCCAGAATCAACCTCTTAGGGCATGATAACAAGGTGACCGACACCACCCCGAGTCCATCTTGCGTTCAACATGCCTTGTTGAATCGCAAGACTGCGTCGAGGTAAGGACGCTCGTTCAGACGTTCACGGCGTTAGAGACGGGATATCGGGATCAGAAGATGCAGTAGCGGTCGCTACTGATGCGTGTTGAAGGGTCAGAACTATGGTATCTTGGTCTCTTGGTTCGGTGACGGCGGCGATGCCTCTCCCGGATACGTCCGGAGAAAGAGAGCAGGCGGCGAGCCCTAACTCGCCGCCTGCGTGAGGTTATGCACGATACACTTCCGAGTGAGCTCCC
>NZ_QPND01000021.1:0-53520 GCF_003344565.1 Saliphagus sp. LR7
AGACAGAGTGTACCGTTCCCTGGAGTTGTTCGTTACCCCGGGAGGGGTGAAGTGAGATCAATTATGGGCGACGACGCCGATCGAACTCCGAGCCGAGAGGAGAACAGCCGGTCAGGACTGACACCAAAACAACGGCTTGGGACAGCGAATCCACGCCTCTTGGACGCGTGCATCGTCACGATCCACGATATGGAGACGCTCCAGGAGTGTGTCGCCTACGAGAACCAGCACGAACAGCGCGTTCCAATCCTCGAGATGCTTGCCCGGCGTGCCGAAGAACTGCGTGAAGAAGACGAGTCGTGAGTGATCCCACAGCCTATCCCGACGATTATAGCAAGACGGCTTGGTTTCGTTGCCTTGTGCAACAGCGGGCGGGAACCTCCAACGGCGTTGCACAAGGCCGCCAGCAACCGGTGCCGCCCGGTAGTGTTGTTCGGACCTCAGAGAGGGGTGGAGGGTTTCACAGATGAGCGATCGACCAGAGATCACGATCCAGCACCAAGCAGCGTTCACCGACGATGGTGAGCTCGAACTAACCGGAGAAAGCGTCGAGACCTCCCTCGAGGATTTCGGCGCCGACGTCAGTCATCGCGATCAAGATACGCACCTCGATCGGCCCGCAGCCAGCCAGTTCGGTATCGACGATCGCGTCGAAGTGCGCCAGTCAGAGGCCGACGACACTGACCAGTCACCACTGTTCGCGAATACGGCCGATGATCAACAGACGCTCACAGGCGAGGACGCCAGCGCACAGTTCCTCTTCGATGACTGACCACCAACCTCCACGAGCGAACGCGAGAACACGCGTCCTCACGTTGGCTGCAACGACTCCGAATCCGCCGACCAGTGGAGTGTACGCACACGGTGATCCATGTCCTCGCTGCGAGGCAGCAGTGTTGGCGGGACGGGTCGACGAGAAAGGAAAGCAGTATCTCGAGTGCGAACAGTGCCTGTACCGCCCTACAATAGCCGGAAACACCGGAGACGACTGACAATGAGGCCGAGAATACTAAAGACGGATGCTGATCGTCACTATCGACCGGGTCGGCGGGTAGCAGAGACACGCCCCTACTCACCGATGTAACCCCTGATAAATCTCAGTAACGTCGTTGTGGGCGTCGTCAAGGGCGCTTGCGTCCTCTGGAAGCAAGGCGACGATCAGACAGTCCGCATACGTCTCGAAATACTCGACCAGCGCGGCGATCCGATCCGAGTCGATTGCCTCCAGGGAATTGAGCAGCATGAACGGTACCTGCTCGTAGACGTCGTGGACGAGGTAGCCCGCGAGCGCGAACACGAGTCCCGTCAGTTCGCGTTCGCTCTCCGAGAGGTGTTCGATCCAGATCCGGTCGATATTCGCGTAGTCGAGCATGCCCGAAGGAGCGCTTTCTATCTGGTCGTCAGATCAATTGATGGTCCGTAGGGATCTTTAGGAAGACGGCAGCCCCATTGCTTCGAACTGTTCCTGGTAGCGATTGCGAATCGTGACTTCTGTGACGTTAGCGACGTCTGCGACCTCCTGTTGGGTTTTCTTCTCGTTGCAGAGTAACGAGGCTGCGTAGATCGCCGCCGCCGCAAACCCGGTCGGCGATTTCCCCGAGAGCAACCCCTTCTCGGCCGTGGTCTCAATGATGTCCTTGGCTTTCGCCTGGACATCTTCGCTGGCCGCCAACTCCGAGCAGAATCGCGGGACGTACTCCACCGGGTCGACAGGCCTCATCTCAAGGGAGAGTTCGTTAGCGACGTACCGATACGTTCGCGCGATCTCTTTTTTCTCAACTCGGGAAACGTCGGTAACCTCCTCGAGACTCCGCGGGATGCCCTCTTGACGACAGGCCGCATACAGACAACTTGTTGCGACGCCCTCGATCGATCGGCCACGAATGAGATCTTCCGACAGGGCTCGGCGATAGATCACACTGGAAACCTCGCGTACTGATCCGGGAACTCCCAGCGCGGAGGCCATTCGATCGGTCTCGGTAAGTGCGAACTGAAGATTACGCTCGCCAGCGTTTTTGGTCCGAATGCGCTCTTGCCATTTGCGAAGTCGCTGCATTTGCTGGCGTTTGCCCGACGAGAGCGAGCGCCCGTAGGCGTCTTTGTTTTGCCAATCAATGGTCGTCGTCAAGCCCTTGTCATGCATCGTCTGGGTGGTCGGTGCCCCAACCCTGGATTTCTCGTTTCGTTCGGTGGCGTTGAACGCTCGCCACTCAGGCCCATGATCAATGTTCTTTTCCTCAACAACTAAGCCACACTCCTCGCAGACGATCTCACCCTGATCTTCACTCGTGACGAGGGCAGTTGAGCCACACTCCTCGCAGGTTCGATCATCTGTTTTTTCGGCCTGCATCGAGTTCTTCTTCCGTTCACGTTGACGAGTGGGGCGTTCCATGTTACCAAGGGAACCATTCTGAAGAACCTTAAGGTCTCCTTTCGAACAGATGCGACTCTCATCTCGTCAGCAGGGCTTGCTGGCGAACGTCTGTTGTGGCAGGTACAGGCATCACGCTCACGCCGCTGGCACTCAAACTACAGGTGTGGATGATCCTCCGTCTGATACTGCGGATGACGACGAGCCGTGGATCCTGATGGAGTGGTCGTTGTGGGACGAGCGAGACGACGAACAGACCGGCCGCCGTATCAGGGTCGTCCCGTACGATGGTCCAGAGGGAGCGTGGAAGGCAATACTCGAAGCCCAACCCCATGCCGAATTCTGGGTCGAACGAGCCACGATCGGGTATGGGGATTCACCAGCTGATTTCGACGTCGTCAAACTATAGGAGAAGATCGTGGGACGTCTGTTGTGAGACAGGCATGGTTGATGTCCCTCCGATACAAGCCTGTATCGCTATGAGCGGTCGCTAACCGTCGTCGCAGAACAACAGAATGACTAGCTTGTGAGTTCGTGATCACGTCGTTGTCAGCAGGCCCCTGCGTTAGTGGGCAATCTCGTCGTGACCGGGCTGTCCGATCTGTTCGCTGGCGAGGACCTTGTTCGCCCGTCGGAGGCGCTCGGAAAGTGCTTGGTGCGAGATGTCGAGTTCGGCGGCCAAGTCCTCGAGGGAGATCCGGCGAGGAACGTCGTAGTAGCCCCGGTCGTAGGCTTCGTTGATTGCCTCTTCTTGAGCCTCGGTGAGTGCTGCGGTTTCCTCAAGGTCAGCGTTGCGGCCGGCCTCGACCATCCGCTTGACGTCGACGGTGATCCCCTGGTCTTCGAGTTCGCCTACCGTCTCCGAGAGGAGGTTCCGCTCGGGGAAGAGCAGGCGGAACGTCCAGTTGGTGGCCGAACACTGCGCGTCGAGGATCGTCCCGTCGTTCGAGAAGATCGCCGAGCACATGTTGCTGACCCCTGTGGCGTACTCGATCCGGTACAGGTTCTCATCCGTGTCGGATCCCTCGATGAGACGGTCGAATTCGGTGACCGATGAGTCGTCGGCAAGTGCATCCTCGATTGCAGCCTGCGGTTCGCCGGAGATCCAGACGAGTGGCATCGCTTGCTGGGGACCCTCGGCGACGATACTTTTGATCCGGATCTCGAGGTCGGGCAGCGCCTCGAACGTCTCGGCGAGCGCAACCTCATTGGAGGTAAGGGCGAGTTCGGTGACGGTCGTCATGCCGCCTCACCCCCTGTCTGATCGGACCCGTCCGTTCGACCGGGCGACCGATACACGAGCGACACACCGCCACTATCGGCTATCTGGGTATAGGTCATGATTAGAACGGATAGGTTGCCGGGCCGACAATTCGCGGCCACCCGGATCGATCCTGTCCATCGATACATCTCCTGGCCCGTTGCGTTGTAGCCCTGACTATTCCAGCGGTTTATATAGGGAAAGATAGCTCGAGACAAGGTCCCACTCGCTCTGATACGGACTGTTATAAGTCATCACCGGCGAAACCGCGACCTGTATGCGGTTTCGTCGGTAAATCGTTACAGCAGACCGTATGAATGAGGGACCACCCACCCGTCTTTCTGTCAACGGCCACGCGCCACAGTATAGTAGCTGGATGGGATAGTCCAGGGTGATGACGTACGAGAATCTCGATGCGGAACTCGTGAACGCGCTGTTGGACGACGGCCGGGCAAGCCTGCGGAGCCTCGCTGAGGATCTCGATGTCTCGGTGACGACCGTCTCGAATCATCTCTCAGACCTCGAAGAGGAGGGTGTCATCGAGGGGTTCACTCCACGGCTCAATTACGATGCGCTCGGCTTCGATGTCACGGCAGTCATCCAACTCAAAGTTGAAGGGGACGCCCTTTCCGATATTACTGATCGGCTACGCGACTTCGAACAGATGACCAATGTCTACGAGGTCACGGGCGACTACGACGTGATCGCGATCGGGCGGTTCCGAGACACGGACGAGATGAACGACCAGATCAAGGCCTTGCTGACTGATCCCGATATCAACGAATCCAACACCAGCGTCGTCCTCAACGCTGTCACCGAAAACGAGCAGTTCGAGCTAGCTCTTGCAGACGACTGAGCTATCGATTGGTCACGGACACGAGCGGGCCAAGAGACGAAGTCCGTTGGACCCGAGATCTGTCATCGGTGTCGCCATCACTCTCACTCGACGAGACACTGAACACGTAGTCGGATGTGACGCCGGTGAGCTGGTTGTCGTCGGTTTCGACGAAGAGCACGATCTTCCCGTTGTCTTCTGGGGCTTGGACAACTGTCCCCGTTCGCGACACCGTGTTCCCTGACCGCGTCGATTCGTATGCAATCTCGACCTCATCACCAGGTTCAACTTCCACGTTCATATTCAGATTTCGAACGCGAGGGGTTTATCGATTTTTGTTCGGTCTCTCTGGCGCTCAACATACGAGCAACCAAATCAACGCCTGTGTCAGTGAATCGGCGGCTATACGGGGTAGCTCGCAATTTCTGTCGAATCGCAGACCGGGCACTGCTCAGTTTCACGGTCAACAGTGGTTCCACAATGGCGACACTCATATCGGAGAGCGGATGGCTTGCGGCGACCAACGGCTGCTTTGACCCGCTGTGTGAATGGGCTCATAGTAGTACGTCGAATGACCTCCTGGCAGTTCGATACTCGCGATCTCTTCGCTGTACTCAGCCTGAGCAGCGGGGTCTGTTCCCACGCTGTCTGTCGGTAGTTGGAATGAAGAGCGGCGAGTGTAAATAGGCTGTCCAGCCACAGTGAAAATGGTTCTGAAAACAGGATAACGGCGGAGATGTGGGAGACGCTCACCACGGCTTCCGCGCGTCATCACGCCCGCCCGTGGTGTTGTTCACCCCCCTGTGAGGGATGGAGGATCGAAATGACGCACGTCACGAACCAATCAGTCGAATCGTTCTATACATGCCTCGAGACGGGGGACGACTTGGGTTGTACCTGCCCGATTCATCGTGATCGCGACCGTGAGCCGTTCACCGCCCCACTCGGGTTATCCTTCGCCGACCGGGTGAGTGTCGAACCGATCACGCGCCAACAGGCCGCGACGATCTACGATGCTCACCACGCCTACATGGATAGCCTCCCGTCGGTGAACCTCACCCATCACGGCCTCTACTACCGGGGCGAGTTGATGGGTGCGATCACCTACCGTTACCCACTGCTCTCGAAAAAGCGACTTCACTTCGGACCTGACGGCAACCTCTTTCCCGAGCCGATCAGTGACTCCGACATCGAGCGACTCCCACCCGAGTTGCGATCGACTGCTCGACGGATCATCCCCACTGTCAGCGACGCCGACGTCGCGACCACGACAGTCATCTCCGGCGAGACGATCATCGAGGCAGCACGAGTCTGTCTCGGCGTTCGGATGGCGAATCTCGCGAGCGCGACCCTCGCACGAAGCCAAGAGCGGTTCGTCCAGAGTCCGACCTGTGAAGACGACGTTTGCTACCTGCTCACGTTCGTTCGTGCGGACTACGACGGGGCGATGATTCGAGCGTTGCGAGACAAAGGATGGATCTGCACCGGGTGGACCCAGCCCTCCCAGGCAGGGAACCGCGAGGAAAAGCCGATCCGCGAACGGTACAAGTGGCGGTTTCTCTGCCCGATCGACCCACCCGAGTCGCAGTCAACGTTCGACCGGTGGTCACCGTGAGTTGGTTCGCCGATCGCGGTGGCTTCGGCGCTGAGTTCCACTCGACCCGCTGTCTCGCCGTCGATCTCTATGAGCAGCAGTACGATCACGTCGAGACGATCGAGGACTGTCCGAACGCCGACCCACTGATCGAGTGCCTGCTTTGCGAGCACGAGATCGTGCCGGGAGCTGAGCGATACGCGCCACTTGCTCGAGAGCTAGCTCCGACACTGACACCGACCGCGTTCGAACTCGAGGATTGCAGCCGGACAAGCCGCCATTTCGATCCGTTGCGAACGATCGGCTCCTATACGGAGGCCCAGCTCGTCGACGAGGGATACCTCGCAGAGAATACTGGCGTCGAAGTGCGAAGCCGGCGGGACTGGAAGGATACGCACGGCGACGTGGCTGATAGTGCCTTGTTCGAGTTCCTCCTTCGAGATGCCGTTGAGGTCCATCTGGTGTTCTATCGCGAGTACAAGGACTACGACGATGAGGAGGCGTTCATCGAGGACACGTTGGAGGCCAGCGGGACGACTGCCGGTGGCTCTGCACCCAACATCGTCGGAACCTGGGAGTGGCTCCAAACACTCGGTGTGCCCGACACACTCGACAGCCGACAAGCATCCTTCGCGACGTTCATTTCCGAGTAACCCTACAGTTGCGGACGCTCGTGGTGTTGTTCGCCCCCTGAGAGGGGTGGAGGGTTTCACAGATGTCTGATCGACCAGAAACGGCAGTACAGGCCACGAGCAGAGGCGAACAATGATGTTCGACAACCTCCCACCGGGCGTCCGCCCCGAGGACTGCGAGCCCGACGAGCCCGATCTCCCGGCTGATCCAGATCGCTACTACGAAGCCCGGATCGAACGTGAACTCGAACAGGAGATGGAGGCACACTGATGGGCGCTGTCATCTTCGAAACGTTTGCGTTCGGCACAACCGCCGACGAGGCGTTCACCAGTGCCGTCAAGGACGCCAAGCATATGCACGGTCACAGCGGGTACACGGGGACGATCGCCGAGAAGACCTCCTTCACCGTGATCCCCGAACACGAGCACAAGGGCCGCCAGAAACTGACCGTTGCCCGTGAACTGATCGACCAGGGAGATCAGCGAATCCAGCGCAAGCGCGGTCCCGCTGGGGCGATCAACTGTTCGGGAACGAAAGCCGCCACACGCTATCGCGAACAGCACGGACTCGAGGGCAAACACGGCGACGTCTGGCTCTTCTTCGGCTGGGCTGCGTACTAAGACCCCTACGTGACCGGGTGTGTTGGTCGCTCTTCGAAGGGGACGAAGATTCGAATTAAGAACTGTATCGGTCGCTCATAGTTACCCCACGCAGGCAGGATGATACTCGAGTGTGGGTTAACTACGTAGCAGCTAACCGCCCTTTCCAAGACTCGGTTCATATCTGGTTTATCGATCGGATGACTATGTGCTGAACAAGATGGATGCAATAGCTATCTATCACCTGGTAGTAGTTGTTTATGCACCCTAAAGGGATGCAGCGCGTCCTGAACTGACGCAGGTTCGTGAATCGATCAATAAAGTCATGACTACCATCAGTAACTCGTCAGTCTCGTTCAACTCGACTGACACGCGATCCGACGAGATGAACAGTCCCATTGAAAAACGGATCAGCAACCTTTCTGTCCAAACCGATGAGATGCAGGCCAACGCCGAGTTCCAAGAGTTGCTCGATGGCCAGAGTCTCTTCTTGGACTACTCGTATTGGAATAACCAGCCTATCAAGTCCCACTGTCCTCAGGCAACCGCGTCGCGGGGCGGGCCCGGTATCTTTAATCTAGCATCGCACATATTGATATAGCACCAGTATGACTACTGATCAGCTCCCATCGATGCACCACTTTGAGTCCAAAGAAGACTATCAAGAGTTCGTCGACGAACTTGCCGCTAATAAATCGGAGGCCATCGAAGAATGGGGTGCATACGAAATTGCAACTAATGTGATAGCCCAAGTCGAAGACCGCACTACGGAGATACAGGTCGGTGACAAATCCGCACCTGACGACGACGGCATCAATGCCCCCATCTGTCCGGTAACTGTTCTCGAATATTCCGACGCAACAAGTAGACTTCCCCGTGATGAAGTTGAATCGATCAGTCATCTCGCTGCTGAGCTTTTAGAACAGGATCTTGAGCAGTAGACGAGCGTTGTAGACGATTATTCCGCGACGGAAATACACACAATACCGGATTTTCACTCGGCATCCGGTGTTTCCGATAGTGGTGTTGTTGGGCCCCTGAGAGGGGTGAGGCGCTTTCGAGCAGGCGAGAGCGTCAACACGAGTGATTCCAATGTCTGTGACCACAAAGCGAGCAGTCTCATTCACCGAAACGGAGACGCGAAGCGACGAGATGAACCGTACGATCGAAGCATGGGTCGACGATCTCGTCACTGACGTCGGCGAGGCGGCGGCCAGCGCGGAATTCCAAGAGTGGCTCGACATCCAGAGTCGCTTCCACGACTACTCCCATCGCAATTCCCTTCTCATCAAGCTGCAGTGTCCAGAGGCGACTCGTGTCGCGGGGTACAACACGTGGCGCAACGAGTTCGACCGGCACGTCCAGGAAGGCGAGAGCGCGATCTGGATCTGGGCGCCGATCATCACCAAGCAGTGTCCCGAGTGCGAAAACTCGCCGTCGTATCATGAGAACAGTGACTGTGAGTACGACGAAACGTCTCCCGACGAGTGGTCGAAAGGCCTCGTCGGATTCAAACCCGCTTCTGTCTTCGATATCTCCCAAACCGAGGGAGAACCTCTGCCCGACCTCGAGACCGAAGCAACTGGTGATCCGGGTGAGCTGGTCCCGGCCCTCCTCGAGAGTGCAGACCAGTTGGAGATTGAGACTCGGATCATCCCTTCAGACGAGTGGAACCACGGGGAAGCGACGGGCGTCTGTACACGTCGAAGCGTGATGACGATGCACCCCAGGGTCGAAGTGAAAGATCGAGAGAACCGGGCCGACCTCGCGAGTACGCTCATCCACGAGTACGCCCACGCACTGCTCCACTTCGACGTCGACGACAACACCGAGCGGGTGAAACGCGAAATCGAAGCCGAAGCCGTCGCGTACGTCGTCGGGCGGTACTTCGGGGTAGATACGAGTGGCTCGGCGTTCTATCTCGCTGCGTGGAGCGGTGACGATCTCGAGGTGATCTCTGACCGGCTCGGTCGGATTAGTAACACGGCCCAAGAACTGATCGAAACGCTCAAACAGAAAACCAAGATGCCCGCCGAATCAAAGGTGAGCAAGGCAGTCTGAGGCAAAGCCACGATCCCTAAGGGCCGATAATTATATTCGATGAGATCTGGGTGAAAACATTCTGTCGCTCAAACGCGGTTTCGACAGCAAAGCGCTCGCTCGGCGACGCCGTATGAGCGCTGGGCTGGTATCGACAGTTCCGTGAGATTGTTCTGATGTTCGCCATCATCAACATAGAATTACTGTATGAACCGCTGTAACTGTGGCTCAACATCTATTCAACAGAGCAGAACATAGAGGCGCGTCGATGAGACGCTCTCAGAACCTTGACGCCAAACTTATTTGGCCGGGTAGAGAGAGTTGACATATGCCATCTCTTCCGCTTTCTGAGGACACTTTTGTCTCGTTACTGGAAGAAGCAAACAGAGACCGATTCGATGACGAGGACTGGAAATTCAACAATAGCCAAGAGCGATCTATACTCGCGGGTGACGGGCCGCTTTGGATTACTGCGGGACCGGGCAGTGGAAAAACCGAAGTGCTGATCTCGCGGACTCTCAAACTCCTACTCGTTGACGACATCGCTCCAGGAAGTATTCTCCTGACGACGTTCACTGAGAAAGCCGCTCAGAACTTAGAAGAGCGGATAGTTGACCGACTAAACCGATTCGGTTTCGAGGACGAGATCGATGTCAACGAAATCCACATCGGCACCCTTCATTCTCTCTGTAACGATATAATGAAGGAGTATCGGTATCCCGCATATGCGAATACAGAACTTCTCGATGAAGACGGCCAGCAGCTCTTTACGTACAATAACTGTGACTTCGTGTCTGTTCTCCAGGGAAACGCCGACGCAGAGGACTGGGAGACAGTCACTTCGGATGAGTTATCGGAGGACGCTTGGGAGTTTTTCGAGGAGGTACTGCCGCGTCGCGTCAGTTCTCAGTACGGCCCAAACAAATGGCAAGCGACTGATGGCACTTCTCAAATATTCAATCGGGTGTCCCAGTACTTGGCGGATACGAAGTCTATGCGTCATGCTCCGGAACCTGAATGGCGGATCTGTGCTGAAGGACTTGACCGATACCGCGAGACCCTAAAGGAGAATCGCCGATGTGACTTTGCCCGCCTCCTAGAGCGTTTCATCGATTTCATCGGAAGCGAGGCCGGCCAGCGGTTCATCCAAGGAGAACCGGACCGCGAGCGCCCATCGCTCGAACACATCCTCGTTGACGAGTACCAGGACACGAACCCGCTTCAACAAGAGCTCTATTTCCGGTTGACGGAAGAGCTTGATAATCCGAATATCACCGTTGTCGGTGACGATGACCAGGCCCTGTATCGCTTCAGGGGTGGTACCGTGGAGTGTCTGATCCAGTTCCCGGAGCGCGCTAAAGAGCGATTTGGTGCGTCCGTTCAGCAGGAGCAGTTGAACACAAACTACCGCTCTACGGAAGATATCGTGGACTGGTGTAACCGATATATGAACGAATACCCCCTGATGCAGCGAGAGGGGGCACGCGCTCCCAACAAAGACCCGATGGCTGTAGGCCGTGAGGAGACGGGAGAACGGAAGAGTGTCAAGTCACTTCTGGTCGGTAACAGTGACGAACGGCCAGCAGAAACAGCAGCAGAATTAGTCGAAGAGCTCCACGACGAAGGGTACATCGAGGATTACAGCCAAGTGGCGTTCCTTTTCAAGAGCACAAAGGAGAACTCTCGATGGGCGGGTAAATACGCGGAGGTTCTCCGGGAGCGGGACATTCCCGTTTATAATCCTCGAAACAAGGCTTTTCTGGGACAGGAGGAAGTCCGGTTTGCGCTGAGCGCTGTTATTCGCTGTCTGGATCCCGAACTGGAAGGAGTGGAAGCGGCACGCGTTATGGGGCGAGTCAAGGGACAGATCGAGAACTGGCACGAGGAATTCGATGAGTTCGTTGATGATTACGATGCGATAGAGTTGGACAACTACGTCCGCAGGAAACGGCGCGAACTCAGACGTGCAGGCGACAGCGAATCTCTGGGGTATACCGTCCTCGAACTGCTCTACCGGATGCTCTCGTTCGAGCCATTCCAAACGTGGATCGAAACTCCCGACCGCCCGGAGCGAGGGAAGAGGCTCGGTCGTCTCTCTAAGTTGTTCGACTCCTTCGCTAGTATCACCGGGCCGGAACACATGCAGAAGTCTTCGAGAACCTTGTCAGTATCAACCCGTTTCCTCGGGTCGTTCTACTACGTGTTCTGCGGGTACCTGGAGGCGTCCGATTTCGACGAACCTGAGGATCCCCATGACCAAATCCCGGACGGCTTCGTACAGATGATGACCGTTCACCAGGCCAAGGGTCTCGAATTCCCGGTGACCTTCGTCAGCGACCTCGACAGCGAACCTTGGACGGGCGGCACGTATTGGCTGGAGGAACAATTAGAGCCGTATGCTGACATACATCCCACTGGAACTACTGACGAGAGGGCCAACCGAGACGAGATACGCCGCTTCTACGTGGCGTACTCCCGAGCGGAGGAGGACCTCCTTCTACTTGACCAAGAGGGGACGACGAATGATCTCTCCCTGGGTTATACCGAACAAGGGGACCCTCTGACAGAGAACTGGTTCACAGGGGCCAGAGAAATCGAATCCGCCGATGACTTTCTCAACTTGGTGGGAGGAAGTGTCGGTCCCCACAGCGATGTCGGATTGAAACGCAGGTATAGCATCACCGGTGACGTGCTAGCCTACCGCCGGTGTAAACGCCAGTACGGGTATTATAACGAACTCGATTTCGCACCCAACCACGTCACACAACTCTTCTTCGGGCATGTGGTCCACGAAACACTGGATCGGGCGCATCGACACTACGCCGGGGAGATTGAGGACGACGATGAAGAGACAATTCCGACCGACGACGAGATTGCCACGTACTTCCACGAGGTCGCCGAAGCACTGAAAGCGCGGAACATCTATCCGATGAGCCAAGAGGCCGAAGACACTGCGCTCTCGTACATTCAACGCTTCAACAGGAAGGAAGGTGAGCGACTCTACCCGAGAGTCGTTGACACCGAACACCGCCTTCAAAGCAACCGAGATGACTTCGTTCTGGAAGGCGTCGTTGACGTTCTCGCGGGAGACGACGTAGACGGTTACGAGATCTGGGACTACAAGGCGGGACAACGGCCGGACGGGAGTCGGGAGCTAAACGACTACCAAGCCCAACTGAACACCTATGCAGAACTATATCGCTATCAGCAGGGCAAGTATCCCCAGAGGGGAGTAATCTACTTTTTGGGAGAAGACGATCGAGACGACGCAATGTTTGAACTCAATTTTCAAGAGGGGTCAGTGGAGAGTTCACTCTCCGCTTTCGAAGAAACCGTGGAGGACATCGAACAGGATCGAAAGGGCGGTGATTGGTTCGACATTTCTCCCGCAGACGCGCCATCTGAGGGAACCTGTACCGAATGTGATCTACGCTGGAACTGCCCCGCCCGTCCTGAATACCACGGTTCGCAGTAGGACGAAGATCTATTCGTCCAATACATTTATCAGGTGACCACAAGTTGTGACAACTTGTGGAATCAGGGCTCCCCTCACTGACTGGGCAGACGCATGCGAAACTCATCGTCATTCGAGATCCATACGTCGGTGAGCACACCCACGAGCCGAGAGCTCAATTACGCAGCCTCCCGTTGCTCATAGAGCACGGTTATGACAGGGTCATACACACAGACCTCTGGGACAACGATTTCAAGCCAGTTTCGTACACCTACTTCGATCCGGAGGATGTAGATCCTCACGAGATCGAGTTCCCCTTGGTCCATGTCGTGAACCAAGAGGGGCTGACCGAATGCGGCGAGCAACACCTCGTTCGGTCGCTCCTGAAGCAGCGATCAGAAGACGACACCTACATCGTCGTCACTGATACCAACGCACCACGGACACCGGCATACACGACCGAGCGTTCGTTCGTGGACGAGTTCACGCCGAACAAAGGGATCGATTACGAGTCGAGGGTGACGAGTTACATCCGAGACAACCTCGACTCGGCGTTACCTGTCTCGACCAACCGGGGCTCCAAAAACCTCTACTATCACCAGATCTCGGACGGTCACAACGCCGTTGGTGCGCCAGCCAGTACCCTCCCGGAGTTGTTCGATTACGAAACGGCGCCTCCGAATAGTCCGGCTTGGGACCCGCTCTATTACTTCGTCGAGCACGACTTACAGGAGATCCTCGACAGGTATACGGAGCGAATTCGGGAGGCGTTACGCTCATGGACGGAACGGGGAGACATTCAAAAAATAGCGAACAAGATGGATTCGATGCTCACGCAGTGTCAGTTCAGAACGGACCGCCTCGACGAACGTCGCCGACAAAACTCGGAGATGTACCCCGATGCCTGACTACAAATACAACACGTCGAAACCGGAAAAGCTCCTGACGGGCTACGGAACGGTTCGCGGAGCCGAGCTCAAGTCGATTTACACTGACATTGAGCCCATGACTCCGCTTTCACAGATCGAGAATCGGTTTGGCCGTCCAAGCTCCTCGGGCCTCGAAACCGATCACATCGACAACTGCCTCCGATTCCTGAGGACTATTGACATGATAGAACAGACGGAAAAAGATGTTCTCAAAACGATGAACAGGGACATCTTCCCGGAATTCGAACTCTCGTTCGAACCGAAACTGCTCCATCACATACAGCGGCAGACGGGGAAACAATCCCATCTCGCTGCCGTCTACGAGATAGCCGTTCAAGAGATCTTGTCCGACACGGGGCACTACGGAGTTCGTCGCGTCTCCGTAGACGACCTTGTGATCAAGGTCGATCGGGAGACCGACTACGACCTCGAGTGGAGGGAGGAGAAAATCCTGATGTGGACGAATCTCCTCGCGCCTCTCGGAGCTATCTCGTTCTCCTCTGACCACGACGAGATACTGCTGTCCCCGAGCAGAGCCGTGCTTCACGAGCTACTGTCCCACCATCAACGTCATCGTGCTAACGGGGACACCATTTTAGCCGCCTTGGAGTGGATCGATGGGAATTTCTTCCCGGTTTTCAGTCGGACGGGGGGGCAACCGGCAGTCCACGTCGGGGTCGCCGATGTCCTGGAGAGCCTCGTTGCGGACGGGGTCTTGTCACTCACGGGGATGTCCGACCGGAGCGAAGTCGTGGACCTCCCGACAAGCATCGACGACAGTGAGACACCGGCCGACTACACGATCGAAGCCGCACCAGACAAACCTTCGTACTGGTACCCGCTCGATAGCTCGGAACGGAGGTACAAAGCATGACTCAAATAGTTCGCAATTGGGACCGGGATGTCGTAGGGGATTTCATCAAACCGGAGTCACAGCAGAAGACTCCCGAGGTCTTCCGAGAGACCCACGTCGAGATAGACAAGATACGGGCGGAGATACTGCGTCCCCACAGCGGAGACGACGCCTTCGTGACGGAGTCCCAGTTCCGGGACGCAGTCGTGGATTCAGACCTAAAAGACGATAATCGCATCTTCATTGTCAAGGGCGAGGTCGGAAGCGGGAAGAGCCACCTCTGCCAGTGGCTCGAATACGAAATCAACGGATACGACGAGGGCGATGGAATCGACGACGAACACGTCGCAATCCACATCTCCAGGAGCAACACCAGGCTAGACGAGATCTTGGAGATCCTCCACGACCCAATCGACAAAGAATACGAAGAAGTCAACGACATTTCTTCGCTGAACCCAGAAGACGTTGCGGACTTCATCATTCAGGGACTCCACACGTTCTACAAAGGACAGGGCGCCCTCAGAAGCTTCGATCTGGAGGAGTTCCTCGAACCCCGTTCGAATGCGGAAGATTTCAGAACGATTCTCGTCGAGAATATCGAGGAGTACCAGGAGTCCGTTGAGAGCGAAGGCCAAGAGCAGGACATCAAGGAGTACCTTTTGTCCCGTGAGGACTACGGACGGATCTGTTTCAGTGCGTACGGGGAAACCAAGCGAGAGGACGATGTCTATCCCGTAGTTCGCCGCGCTGTCCACGATCTACTGACCCGGAACATCGGTATCGAAGACTTCAAGCGCGAGTTAGAAGACATTTCCGAAGCTTACGTCGAAGAAGGCAAGCGTCCCGTTCTGATTTGCGAGGACCTGACTACGTTCAGCGTGCTCAAAGACGATTTGTTGGACCACATCTTCGAGTTGTCCAGCGGTTACTACGACGTCATTATGGGTTGGACGACGGGGTGGGAACGCGAGAATATCGACGACGCGCTATCGACGAGCGAAGACTCGCTGACCTACATGAAACAGCGAACGCAGGGATATCTCAGCATGACCGATGACAGCGGTCAGGCTTACTTCCTCGAAGGACGGAGCGCTCCCGTCGTCCTCGTTAAGGCGTACCTCGACGCGATCAAGGAACATTCCGGAGCGAGTGCCGAGGTGCCAGAGGGGGCATTCGATTCGGTGTACCCGTTCAACGAGGCATTCATTCGTCACGTCTATGCCAATCTCGTGCAGGATGGCAACCTCCAGCAGACGCCGCGCATTTTACTCGTCCACGTCATCGCCGAATGCCTCACCTCCGACGTGCCTCCGTTCGAGGCAGTCCAGAACAACTCCTACGTCCGCCAACGCCCCTACCTCATCGGAATCAACGAGCACTCTACGCCGTGCCTCGAGTTGACTCAATGGTACGCATTGAAACACCGGGGACATCTCTGGCTGCCGACCGAGGTGTTCGACGCGTTTGGAGTTGATGCGCAGGGGGCGGCGGAGAAAGACGGGAACGTGTTCTTCGACACCAGTTTTGCAGCGGGGGACGTGACTGTAATCGAGCGCGAACCGGGAACTGAGCTGACCCCTGAGCCCAGCGACACCGATGACGAAGCCGACGAGGAACCGGAGGAAGGTGAATCGGAGGAAGAGACGGACGATGAAGATGAGACGGAAGAAGAGGATAAAGAGGAACGTCCGGATCCGAAACCGGAAGTTGAGGTCCCGCCAGAGGACTACCGGGAGTTCCAGAGTTGGCTGATGGACGGTACGGAGTACGCATCCGCGGATCGGTTCCGAGACGGCGTGGTAGCCACGCTGGAGAGATGGCACGACCCGACAAGACTTGCGAACGAGAACTCCACAGCGAGGAACACCACGGGGCTCTATTTCGATCGGGGATCAGAGCCGCCCGTAGTTATACGAGGTGCTGACTCGCCGGCGTCGATGAGTTTCGAAGTCCCCCACGGTACGGAAAATGAGGAACTGTACCGTCAGATGCTCTATCACGGGTACGCGGACTCGTTCGAGGACGACGCCAATTTCGACAAACTCCGGGGATGGGCAACCAACAAGGTTGTGGAGTATCGGAGTCGGATGCGGCAGGACATCGAAGGCCACCTCCCCGAGCAGATGACCATAGAGGAGTTCGTCGTCCTCGCTCACTTCCTAGTGATGAATCTCGGTAAGGGGAAAACCGAGCTTTCGCCCGAACTAGTCTTCGAGGGGTACCAGATGGAAGAGACGTCCCCCCTCAGCTACCAATCTAATGTCGGAATAGAACTCCCACAGGGCCTCGAAGGCGCTTTCGAGCGGGTGTCTAATCACACGCGAGACATCGGAAGTCTCGCACGCGGCTTCTTCCTGTTGAAAGAGAACATAGTGGACTTTGAGCGCCTCAATGAAGCCATCAATGGCGTGTCCGAGAATCTCGAAAGTTATCTGAGTGGTCTAAGTACGACGAGCGTCGATGATTTGGCGGATGCCTACAGAATCGGGACGACTCGAAACAACTCCCAGAAGCGCTTCGGGAAGATTGTAGAGGACTACTCCGACCTAGCGGGGGAACTGGAGAAGGTGGAACAGCAAGTAGACGTCGAAAACCTCCGGAAAGAAACAAACTATTACCAGAGGTTCCACCACCTGAGCCATACTCAGGAGGAACTAGCAGAACTTTACGATGAAATGGAAAACGGGCTGGGCCCATTGAATGTTACCCACCGTCAGAAATGGAGGGACATCGGACAGTTACTGAACGACTCCGAGAGTGACCTCGGTCTTGGAGATTTCCGTTCAACTCTCAACGAAATTGAAGACGCGGAGGCAGACGACGCGATCTCGTCAATCGCTCTCCTACACGAATATCAACGTAGTCTGAACGAGAGCACTGCATGGGAGGTGTACGAGGTCTTTGCGGAGATGGTCGAGGAGTTGGAAGACGCCGAAGGCAGCGAAGTTGGGGACTTCCGAAATCAGGTAGAGTCCTCGACCGAGTTCGAGGCGTTCAGGGACGCACGTGACTCAGTTCAGCAGACTATCGGGGGCATCCAGTAATGAGCGAATCTCAGTTTCAGGACGAACTCAAGCAGAAAATCGAGGAGATGGGGAAGAAAGCGGATCGTGCCGAACGGGCCAACGATCTAGAGGCAGAGATCCGACGAGCGAGGGACAACATCGGGGATTTAGGGCGGGAACTCAGCAGCCTCGACTCGTCCGTCGAAGGCCTGCTTTTCTACGACGGAGTGCTGACGAGCGCCTTCGGCGACAACCGCCTCAACGAAGTCGACAGAGCGGTCCGGCGCGTTCGTGAGGTCTCTGATATCACCGATGAAGAGGTACTCAGTGCGGCCGAAGACAGGCGGACGAATGAAATCCTCCAGAGTGTCGAGGACGCTCGAGAGGTAGTGCGTCACGCTCGGAGCGAGACGATAGACGCGATTCGAGAACACCAGCGGGAGTGGGAAGGAGAAATCGAGTCTGCCCGTGACCTCAATCAGATTATCGGGGGTGCCGGGAGCGATTTTGAGGAGGTGCTATCGGATATGGATGCGTTCCTCAATAATGCGATGTGGGACGAGGAAACGACCCTATCGTCTCTGGAGTCGCGGTGGGACAACTTGACCGATAAGTGGGAACAGAACGCCGGAAAGCACGGATGGGACTCGTTCCAGGAGGAACACGGACTGAGCGAGGATGCCATGAACATACTCAAGCGGTTCTCGGAGGAGGGCAGCGTCCGTCTGAACGAACTCTCTGTCGAGATCATCAAGGAGATAAAAAGCGTCGATGACCTCGAATCGGCAATCCGAATGGAGATTGACACTCGATGAACGATCCGGCTCGTCGCGCAGAACAGATCAAGGACGCCTACGAGGCATACCTGCTTGGCGACCTCGGTAACGCCGCGCGGAACGTTCATCGACGATTTCAGGCCACGGATTCGGATGACCCGTTCGTTGGTTCTCGCGGACCCTATCTCCAGGCCCTCAACATTCCGAACTGGAGTGAGCATCCGTGGGAGGACTTCGCAGCAGATGCGGGGCTTCACCCCCGTATTATCGAGGCGTTCTCTTCGCTGGGATTCGAACGTCTCTACGACTTCCAAGAGCGCAGCGTCGAGACAATCACAGAGGGAGAGAACACACTCATAACCGCCGCTACAGGCCGTGGAAAGACAGAGGCGTGGCTGATTCCGATTCTCGATTACATCTTACGGGCCCGCGAAGGAGAAATCGAAGACTGCGATCCCAAGAGTGTCAAAGCGCTCCTGATCTACCCAACGAAAGCGCTCGCTCAGGACCAGCTGAAGCGCTTGATCGAGTACCTGTATAAGATCAACCGCCACCTTCCGAAGCGGAAGCGCATCACGGTCGGGATCTACGACGGCGACACGCCGAGGGACACAAGTGAGAGCGGAGCTGAAGGATACCTGCGTTCGTCGTTCAAGTACTTCGAGTGTCCGGGATACAACGAAGACCTCGAAAAGTGCCAGACCTGCGGAAAAAGTCTCCGCGTGGAACCGGACCAAGGCCGTTTCACAGCCAAGCCGGAGAAGCCGAAGTGCGTTGACGACGTGCCGCTTGAATTCATTCACCTGACGAAAAACGACGTACTTCGCGGCGACGTGGATATCGTTCTCACGAACCCTGACACGATCAATCTCAAGGCGATCAACGTCAACGCCCCGGACGAACACGACACGTTCCTCTACGAACCAGATTTCCTCGTGTTCGATGAGGTCCATACGTACTCCAGCCTGTTCGGCTCCTATACCTCGATGCTCGTCAAGCGGATGCGTGCTCTGCGCCGGAAGCGGTTCGGAAACGACGACCTGCAAGTGATTGCCAGCAGCGCGACTGTTGGCAATCATGACGAACTCTTCAGGAAGGTCAGTGGCGTCGGGAGTATCGAGCACGTCGACGAAGACTCTCGAGAGTTGAACTACGAATCGTCCAATGGACTTCCTGCTGCTCTGACCGATTCCGATATTTTCGAAGAGGATCTGATAAAGATGGGCCACGAGCCGAGTGCGACACCCGACGCTTTCGGCGATTTTACCTTCCTCGTTGAAGATCACGAGAACCTCAGTAATAACGAACTCGCGGACGCAGTCAGCGACCAGCTGTTCGACTATCTAACTCGGGAGAATCCAGGTAGCCGAGTCGTGAGAGCGATTCAGGAGCTATACTCGGATCTCAACAAGGAGCCCCGTACACGGGACAGTCTCCTCTCGGATATTCAGGCGGAATACAAGTTGGATGAGGCCGACGCCGAAACGCTTCTCAGCAACTTTCGAACGATCGGCGAGTTCTCCGGCCTCCTCGAAAATCGGAGCCATCTGTTCTCGTGGCCGATGGACGGGTTCTATAGCTGTGCGACTTGCGATGCCGTCTATCGGTCGCCACGGGACACGTGTGGTGAATGCGGCGGTCGCTTCGTCACGCGATCCAGCTACTGTAATCACTGCGATGAGGAGTCGCTGGTGAGTTGGTACTGCCCCAAGTGCGGGCAGTTGGAATCGTACATGCCCACCGAGCACGGCGGAGTCAAGCAGTCGTCCAGAGAGTGTCAGCGGTGTTCCGCTGCCAGGGACGAAGAGGTGGGAATGCTCCGCGTGACTTTCCGTCCCTACCTCGAATGTGGCTCGTGCGGTCACGTCGAAAAGCGTAGCACAACGAGCGATTGCCCTGCATGCGACGCGCCCACTGTTCGGACTGACGGCGACGTCGCAGTCTGCACTAATCCGAATTGCGAAGGTGAACTGACTATCTCCTCAGACTGTTCGAATTGCGGTGGAGAAAACCGACAGCTGAAGACCCGGCCCGAGGGAGGGGATTGTCCGTCGTGTGGACGTTCCTACGAGCGGATCCCAGCGGGCGGGATCGAATGTGAATGCGGTGAGGGAGTGCTGAACACGCACCTCTTCCCCTGGGTATGCAGAAAGGACGACTGCGACGAACTCTATTTCGAGGCCCAGCCCCCGGGAAAGTGTGACTGTGGCTCCAGAACATTTGCCCAGGCCGGACTCTACGAGGTTCTGGAGCGATCGGAGTGCCAGAACTGCCAATCGACGCTGATTCCCGGACACAATTGCGATTGCGACGATCCAGACTTGACGGCCCGGACCTTCGAGCCGGATAATTACCACATGTTCGACCGAACGGGGAAGTTGCGCAGTCCGACGGACTTCCGAACCGGAGTTCCCTGCTACCACGCGGGCACGTCCTATAGCATCAGTGGGCGCGGACAGCGCTATTCGGAACTGATGCGCAGTCCGAACAACCTCGCCGTAACGACGTCCCAGTACCTCTTGCGAGGAGTGGCCGCTGACGAGGGATTCGAATCGGCCAAGATGCTATCATTCGCCGATTCACACCGGGATATGAACGAGTTGGGTCGGGACTTCGAGGACCCCGAAGCCGAGACGGTTCTCGACCAACTCCTCTACGACGGAGTCGTTTCGAATCAGGACGAGAACTCATGGGTCCCGCTCGATGAAGTACTCGAGACGGCAGGTGACCGTCTCAACCAACTCGAGGAATCCCTTTCGGAGGTAAGGGACGTCTCCGAAGGACAGGTGTCTCTACGGAGCCAGTTGAAAGGCCGAGCTCGCCGCCGGTGGAATTCGGAGGAAGCTCTGCGCGACCGATTACTTCGCCGAGTAGTCCCTCACACGTACAGCGGTCGCTTCGACGAACGGGATCCCCCACTCGTTCACGATGGCGTACTTGACGTCAAACTCCGAGAAGCGAACGACCTGTCTTCCGATGAGCGCGCAGTCCTTAGAGCGATAGTAGACGAAGGCAACGACATCGGAATCGATAATCTCCGAGAGACCAGCGGGGCAGATAACGCTACCCGTGCCGTTGACACACTCGCGGAACAGGGTATCCTTGCCTACGATGTCAAGGAGGGTTACGTATCGTTTGATCCCGCTGCCCTCGAGGTCACTGCCTCTGGTCGGGATGACGACCTCCAGTATCATCCACACGACCAAGCGACGTACTCGTCCCTGGAACGGAGGTTCGGTATCGTACCCAACGAGGTTGTAGAATTCGACACTACCTTTGATGAACAACGTGACCCGAACCATCCGCGATTCAACTATCGCGCGTACAGGATCGGCTACGTCCCCCCGATGTTCCTCTTGAGCGAAACGTATCTCGGGACGACACCGAAGCAAAAACGGAGAAACATAGAGTATCTGTTCAAAGAGGGGAAGCACCCCCACTTTCTCTCCTCCGGACCTACGATGGAAGTGGGGGTTGACATCGGGGCGCTCGATTCGCTCCTGCTGTTCGGGACCCCGCCGAACATGAACGCGTACCTGCAACGCGTTGGACGAGCGGGGCGACGGTCGAAATCAGCTCTGGTCCATAGCGTGAGTCAGCGTAATCCTATTGATTACTATTATTACGAGCAACCAGTCGATTTGATCGATACGTCGCCGAAGGACGTCCCCCTCAACGAACACAACGAGGAGGTTCTACGGGTGTCCTTGAGCTGGGCCGTCCTGGACTACATCGCTGCGAACTTCGCCGTAGATTGGGACGTCCAACACGAGGGACGAAACGCCCGTATCGAAGGTGGCGACAACTTCGTTAGAGATCCTGACGAGGGCGAGCAATACAGCAAGTTCACTCATCTGATGGTCCTCGAAAACGGGACGCTCCAGTTGGAAACACAGAGTCCCAAACTCCGGATTCTGGGCACCTTACTCCACGACCACGAAGAGGACATCAGGGAGTACCTCGAAAGCTTGCTCGGTTACGATTACTGTGCGTCCTGTGGCGCAAAGTATGACCAAACCACCAGTCCGGCCAGGTGCTCAGAGCCCGATTGTGAGGGGAGGATCGAGTCGGCGTCGGATGAGTACGGCCATCTAATCGGAGATGCGATTTCGTCCTTCACCGAGCGGTTCATCGAACACTACCGGGAGTATACCGACGAATTATACGAGACCGTTGATGAACTGTCTGAGCGGGAGAGGGAACTAAATCAGGAGTTACGGGGGGCCGCTCACGACGAAGAGATAACTCGAATCCGGTCAGAGCTTGACAATGTTCGAGACCGCCAACAGGTGATTCAGGACCATCTCGCGGACGTTCGTTCAGAGGGTTACGTGGACTTCCTCCGCGGATCGAGACAGAGCAAGTACGCTTTCAATATGAGGAACATCTCCACGTCTGTCGGCCTGACTCTCATCGCGGAGAACTACGAACGTCGACGACTTGGTGACGGAGATGGAGGCCGAGAGATGCGGATGGCGATGAACGAGCTACATCCGGCAGCCGCGTACCTCCACAATGGGGAAACGTACGTAGTGTCCAGAGTGAACTACGACGACTACGCGTCGGAAACCCTCGAAGAAGAGATCACGGAGAATGAAACCGTGGACTACGGGGAGGAGTTTGTTTGCCCTGCTTGCCACACCACCTACCAAGAGCGCCAGCAGGAGTGTGAGGAATGCAATGCTGAAGCCCCCTTGAAGCGGCGACGGTTGGCAGTTATGGACTCAGTCGAAGCCTTCCAGGAAGACTTAGCCGTCTCCACGGATGACGGGTTCGAAGCGCGAGAGATTCACTCTGAGAGTGACGCCGGGATACAGAGCACGCTTTCGGATCGAGACACGAGTATTCTCTCGTTTGAGTCGGAACGCACGTTCAGTCTTGAAGACGCTGAAGAGGACGAAATAGGTACCCTCCAGTACGGCGAATTAGAGGTGCTCGATCACGCGACAGGATATCGAGCGCGCTACACAAATGGCGCGATTGACGCCCAAGAGTCTCTTTTCGAACGTTGTGGGGTTGAAGGGTGTCCGGGGGTAGTCGTCCGAGACGAGGAGTCCGCAAGGTGTACTGTTGATTCCGGACACGATCCCGATGGCTTTGATTCTCCCTCTAAATTCGTACGGTTGGGACACAAGTACACCACCGAGGGAATAAGGGTGAACCTGGAATCGGACGTGGCAGAACACACGCTCGCTCACGGGCTTCGTGTGAGTCTCCAGTACCTCGGCGGCATAGACATACGGGAGGTCAGTGAAAGCGTTGAAAATGACTTCGTTTACGTGTTCGATTCCCAGGAAGGCGGAGGTGAAATCTCCCGCATCCTCGTAGAGGAAGATCAAGGCTCTTTCCCCCAGTTCCAAGAGGCCATGGAACTGATTGAGGATCACTTCGAGTGCGACTGTGATAGCGGGTGCCCGTTGTGCGTCTACCAATACGGCTGTGATCGTCGAAATGACCCCCAAACACTTGACAGGAAAAGTATTAGCGACGTAGCCGGGCCTATACAATTGAGTCGGGAAGACTAACTAGTGAGATTTCAATCCTCTTCCTAGTGAATTGATTTTCTGTACCCTATCAATAGGCGACTTTTTGCTTTCTATTCACCCAATGGTTTTATCCGTTCCAACTCGTCATTCGACCTATGCCAGAGAGTGAGACAGAGTACATCGACTATTATCCCGCAGGATGGGAAGAGCAGATTCACGACGAGAATTATATCGAGTGGGTATACGAGGAGGATCCATCAATCTTCATTCGGCTTGATGGAACAATGGGTGACGACGACTATTCTGTCAGTCCAATATCAGGGATAAACAAAGAGGGAGAGGAATTCGTGACGAGACCGCTTTCAGGGCTCTCACGAGAGATGGCATTTGAGGTTGCAAATACTTTGATCTATGCAATGAACGGAACCGTAGGCCGCGTCAAGGAAAATCCGGAGTTCACGGGGGATAAACATTAACACATGACCCGTAGATGAGATTCCACGAAATATGAAAATTGCCTACTAATATCCTTAACAAAACAATCTCTAAGAGGGTCATTTCTACTCCTCTCAAGGCATTAAATTCATGATAGGCAATGGAAAATATAGCCATCGTTCCCACCTAATAAAAATTTGTTATTTACGCCTCGGAAATGGATACACTCGATTGTCACCGCTGATAGTAATCTAAAGTGCCTTTCTCAAATTCCCATATTCTCTTTTCAACTTCGTATCATTGAGTTGTTTTCCCCCTTGAGGGGTGGAGGCAGTTTCGCTCGCCTCCATGTTCCCCATGAATGTTCGATTCATACCACGAAAGAATCAGCTTCAGACCACCTTGTTACGAGGTGAGACAGATGACTACTGATGACACTGTCAAACCAACAGATCTCTTCGCTCTGCTTGGGAACCGGCGTCGATTACTTGTCATTGAATACCTTTCACTGTTTGAAGAAGGAACTTCTATTAAGGTTCGGCACCTTGCCCGCGTTATTCGAGGTATCGAGCTAGAAAAATCTCCTTATCAGGTAAATTCGGATGAATACGAATCAGCATACAATGGACTCATCCAAACACATCTTCCGAAACTTGATGCGTACGATATTATTGAATACGACGTCTCGCGAAAAACCCTTTCCTCAACGTCTCGTGTTAGTCAATATACTCTCTTTGTACAGATCATACGTTATCTCAATCTATAGCCGCTAAGGGCACTGATGGGATGAAAAGCCTGCTAATCCTTCAGCGCCTGAACGAGGACTGGGGTGACTCAGGGCCGCCAACTAGATAGTGCTCGGATTGCAGTACGCCAGAGATGTATCTCTCGTCTGGTAGCTACCCGGTCGTCTTCGCTCATAAGCACGAAATTGACCGTAGGTCCTCTGCTTCTGCCAGACAGGTCGCTCAACTGGTCCGGAAAGAAATGACTGGGGAAGGGTAAAATCAATTGGCCTCTATGAGTCCTGGGTGGAAGGACTAGTGGAGCCGAGTGAATTAATCTTAGTTCCCTGTGCAGACACGGCACCCACTGCTCTCGCCGCCGAACGAGTATTCGGTGTTGAAGCGAGATACGTCTGCATCGATAATCAGGAGGGCGCCTATGAAGCAGTCATGCGCGGTAGAGCGGATGCAATTTCAGAAACCCGACAGCAGAAATTCTCGGCAGAGTAATCATCGTCAATTGAAGGAAACGCTTGATTAGAAGGGGTCTACTCCTCCGTATAATCTGGGCGTTCAGTGTATTCTATCGGGTCACGAGCACCGATATTTTGGAATGCCTGGAGTCGAAAGGCACACGCATCACATGTTCCGCATGCCGGTTCCTCATTACGGTAACAACTCCAAGTGAGGTCGTACGGAACATCAAGATCCGTACCTCGTTCGGTTATCTCTGTCTTGGACCACTCGGTAAACGGTGCTTCGATGCTGATAGTGGTCTCGTCTTTCGTACCGAACGTAGCCACCTGCTGGAACGCCTCGAAAAATTCCGGGCGACAGTCGGGGTAGCCAGAGAAATCCTCTGAATGAGCACCCATGAACACGGCATCACAGTCATAGGCTTCTGCGTAGGAAATCGCCATCGCCAGGAGATTACCATTCCGGAACGGAACGTAGGAGGTTGGGACCTCCTCAGACTCGAGATCGGCCTCTTCGACTTCTATCTCTTCGTCCGTGAGCGAGGAACCGCCAATCTTCGAGAGATGGTCAGTCGTCAGGTGAAGGAAGTCTGCGGCGTTGAAGTACTCTGCTTGGGCTTTCGCGCATTCGTATTCTTTGTCTTCGGTACGCTGGCCGTAGCTCGTGTGGAGCATATAGAGGTCGTAGCCCTGCTCCTGAGCGACGGCTGCAGCCGTCGCGGAGTCCATCCCGCCTGAGGCGAGAACGACGGCGCGCTTCGCGTCGGTCATTGTCGGCCCTCCGCACGAGCGACTGCAGTCCGGAACTGCGCGCGTTCGATGGCGGTAGGCTCACCGACGGTCGTCTGGGTTATTGTCGTGCTCTTCGTTTCGATGCCACGCATAGCTTCACAGAGGTGGGTGGCGTCCATTTCGACGAGGACGAGGGGAACATTCAGTTCCTCGGCGAGGCCGGACGCGATGTCGTTTGTGAGGCGCTCCTGCATGGTGAGTTGGCGGGACTGCCAGCGGACGTAGCGGGCGACTTTGGAGAGGCCGACGACTTTGTCGCGGGGTCGATACGCGACGTGGACAGTGCCGTGGAAGGGAAGAAGGTGGTGCTCGCACAGCGAGTAGAACGGAATGTCGGTCTTCACGACGAGGCCGTCTGCCTCGGCGTCGAAGGTGCGCATCGTCGGCTTCTCGTTCTCCCGAATGCCGTCGGTGAGCGTTGCGAACGCATCAGGGACGCGACGCTCCCACGTATCGGCGAGCCCCGGTCGGTCAGGATCTTCGCCGAGTGCTTCGAGAAGGAGGCGCGTCGCACGCTGCGCCTTCTCCCGGTTGATGCCGTCTTCTGGTTGGGTGAGCTGTGAGTGTTGGGTCATTGGTTAGGTACCGGGGGCGTCATTCCAGAGATCAACGTGGAGGCGTGGCGTGTAGCGATAGCCGTACTCCATGGCGAGCTCCGCGACTGTATTCCGAGAATCGTCGAGTTGCTCGCGCGTCACGCCTTCGGGCATCAGGAGGACGTCCGAGTCCGTGACGGTCGTCGATGCCGCCTCTCTGATCTGAGTAAGCACCTCTTCAATTTCGGGAAGGTCGTCGGGGCCAGTGACGACGAACTTCAACTGGGAGTCGTAGGTGTCGACCAGTTCGGCGAGTACGTCGACATCGATGCGTTGTTTCTCGTGACGGTCGGCCCACTCGCCATCCCCTTTCGGATCCTTCTCAGGAGTCGGAGTACTGGAGGCGAGTTTCGGGCTGATGCTCGCGAGGTCGATCGGTGCATCACGATACGTCGTCCCGTTCGTCTCGACGGTCGTATGATACCCCAAGTCGTCGAGGCGCTCGAGGAGCGTTACGGCTTGCTCATGGATGAGTGGTTCCCCACCGGTGAGGACGACGTGATCGGCCCTTTCGTGGGACTCGACTTCCGCCACAATGTCGTCGAGACTGAGCTGTCCGTGCGTGGGTTCCCATGAAGTGTGATAGGAATCGCAAAACCAACATCGGAGGTTACATCCACTCGTGCGCACGAAGACGCACGGCACACCGGCGAGTGTCCCCTCGCCCTGCAGTGAGTAGAAGAGTTCATTGATTGGCAGCGTCTCGGCGGCGCCGTTCGCCTCAAACGATGAGTCGGCTTCATAGGTCGAGTTGACGGGCATCGGTTCAGTCGCCCCCCGCACAGAGTTCAGCCGTTTCGCGGACGGAGACTGATATCTCGGAGACGCGGTCAGGCAGTTCTTCGAAGAGGCGCTCCTCTAAAAGGACGGCCATCACTTCGGCTGTCGGCGGATGTTCGAGGACGATGAGTCCATCACTGTCGCCGCTGGCTTCGAACGCCTCGATGAGTGGATCGCCCTCTTCGAGGAGGAAGCGATGGTCCCATTCATATATTATCCCAGTAATATCGCCCTTATCAACTACCCAACCTCTCTCGGAAAGTTGGCCTGTTATTTTCACCGAGATCTCGTAGTTATGACCGTGTGGACGACTACACTTTCCTTTGTGGTGAAGTATACGATGCCCAGTACTGATCCGAATTGGATGATCCCTGCCGACCTCGAGTGTTCGCTCCCCTGCGTTGGTTATGAGGGATGAAGACTCCTGTTCTAAGGGCATGAGTTGGTATTCTCTAGGTATGCACTAAGTATTATCGTTAGAATACAACGGTCTTGTCCACTGTATTTCACGACGAAAGTGGTGAATAACCGTCTGTCCATCAATGCCTCAACGGCAGTGTAATTGTCGAGGTCTTTATTCAGGAATTGTATTATGTTCGTAGTAAACAAAGGCGGTGAACTAACCTTTAGGGTTGTCTCACAATCTTTCCATAACTATTGCAAATCTAAGATTCTGGTTCGAAGCACCAGATCTCGATAGCAATCTCTGCAAGTTCTTCAGAGCGCCGCTCAATGGTATCAGTATCCCAATCTGAATAGTTCGAACGGACGTATTCAGTCATCTGAAAGTCCGAGAGACGATATTGATCTTTCTTTTGTTGGAATGGGTTCGCACTTGCTTCTTCGTTCAGACTTTCCTCTAGAAGTGTGAGATTCCCGATCCGATTACGGTATTGATTCTTGTACTCTGCCTCGGCGATATCTAAGACGTCCCGCCACGCACGGTATTTGTCGGCGGATAACGCTGCCTGTGGCGCGATATGTTCGATGTCAACTGAAGCTCTATCGTATGTCTTCCCACCCCCTGTTGAGTAATGTTCGCGCTCAAGCGTGTCTAAGATATATCTTGTCATCGTATTCTGTTTGAACCCGGAATTCGCGAATTTTGCTTTAAATTCATCATCTCCTGGTGCCTCCTCTTCGAGTTTCGATCGGATATTCCCAATGGGATCTTCACTATCGAAGGCACTCGAGCAGAGACTAGAGAATATTCGATCAAGGGAAGCACCTGTCGTCAGGTCCGCGACTCTCCAGCGAGTCATGAACGACTCTAATAGGCGAAGAACCTCAATGGTCTTAGTGGAATCGTCGAATTCTTCAATGGACCGTAGAATCAACGTACGCGAATGTGATGACTCTATATCGTTCAAGTTTCTAAGACGTGAATTTACTTTCTTTGACTGTTTTCCGCTATATTTGTCGATAGAGGCATCGATGATGCCGAGATACGTATCTGATATTGTAACCATTTCGTCGACGTAATCATTAATAGAGAGACCTGCTGCGTTCAGTCGAGTATTGATCATCTCATTGAACACATCATATAGTTTTCGAGAGGAAACGTTCCCTTCATAATCTGGAACATTTCGTGACATTATAAAATGTCTGAAAAAACGATTTGGGTGATCGATCTGGTGAACGACATTCTTTAAGAGGTATTCCCACTGATTACGAACATGGTTATATTCCGGACTATCATTCCCATGCTCTCGAGTCGCTGTTTGAAGTAGAGAATTCTTCATCAAGTCGACAGAAGATAGTTCCATCCCACGATTATTCAACGTCTCGAATAAGCGAAATGCCGACCCAGGCGTATCACATTCAACCACAACGATAGTCATCTGTTTTGTGAGGTGCGCCCTGAGATCGTCAAGTTCGTCAATCGTGTAGTCTGCTAATTTTTCTTCGAAATACTTCAGGCACTGAAGTAGTCTCGAGTCGCCGCTGACTGCGTTTCTGCGTCCTTCGAGAAGGTGTTGGTAATCTTCTCCATCATATTGACTCAGGGAGAGTTTTGCATGCTTGTCATTGCTGTCGTCACGTTCAAAGAGATACTCGTCGTCGATTAAATCTCCGATACTGTTCGGGTCACCTTCACAATCATATTGTGACTCCATTGCACGAAATAGTAAAGAAATTGTCGTAAGTCGCTGTTGACCGTCCACTACTTCTAATTCCGCTAGTTGATTAAACCCCTGATCATGCTTAATTAGGACAATCGAGCCAAGAAAATGCGTTGTGTCTTGAATCGTGGTTAGATCAGTCCAGAAATCCTCCCACTGATCTTTTTCCCAAGAATATGGGCGCTGATAGTCTGGGACGGTGTATGTACTCTTGTTCGCGAAGACACCTTGAAGGGTGCTCTCAGTCGCATCAATATCCATTCTCTACCCCAGACAGTCATTTAAAGACTAAAATAGTTATGTATTCCCCGTCGTTCACTAATAGAAATCCGGGATAATAATATTGATGATGATCTGATTCAACGTTAATTCAACCAATGAATTTTATTTATTTCCTTTTTCAAGGTAACTCCTTCCCTTTACAACACGATTTCAATTGCCTATTTCGGAAAAAGATTTTCTCCTTGAGTTTCGTCCGGAACGGTCGTTATGGCAGGCTGAGAAATTGTATCGTTAGTGTCACCTTCTGAAATGAACGTTACTTCCTTACATGGAAGAATATGAAATATTGGAGAAGAGGAGCACCCCGACAAATGCATCCATTCGAAGACGATATTCATATAGGAGAGCGAGAGAAGATTTGAACAGTGAATCTGATCTATGCGATTCTACGTTCCTGAGTGGGATGACGCAGTTGACGCCCACTACGACTTTGAGCACGACGAACTTTCCACGCTTAACCGTCAAGAGCGTGATTTAGCCTATATTTGGGATATTTTTGAACCTGAGACGGCACCCATCGACGGCGTACTTATCTCACGCGAACAGGTCGAAGAAACTGATCGGAAAGCTGAGCGTCTCGCAGAATACGGGGTTTATGACGATCCGGTGCTCTCCGTACCGAACTGGCTCCCCACGATTAGTGACTGCGGTGCGTGGGGGTACAAGTCTCTCCCTTTTCCACCGTATGGCAATGAAGGAATGTTGGAGTTTTACGAAACTCTCGATGTCACGGTCGGTGTCACAATTGATCACCTCGTCCTTGGCTCTGGGAAAGAAGAGGGTCGTCTTTACCTCGATGAACGCGCCTTCACGGGCGAGTTGAGCAAGAGTGACATCCCAGACGCAATCGAAGATGTCGTCGATATAATGACTGATGAGTGGCCTTCCGAATGGCCCGACTACGTAGAGGAGTACGAACCAACTATTCGGACTGCTGTTGATGCTGAGGTTGAGCCTTTCTCCATTGATGATTTCCAGGGTGATATTGACCATGTACTCGCACGACTCGCACAAGATTCTCGTGCGGTCTACCGCGAGGATGATGCCGCCTTCCGCTATGAACTCACTCTGCGGAATGCCCAAGCAATGTACGATCTCTATCAGCAGCGAGACTATCCTTTCCGCCTGATGGTCGCAATCCAGGGATGGAATTCAGACACCTACGCTGCAGCCGCCGAAGATGTCCTTGAAATTGGCTATGACTATCTCGGAATTGGCGGGGTCGCTGGGAGTCCAATTCACGACGTTCGGGCTATTGTGAAGTCCGTCGGAAAGTCGGTAAAGACATTTGAACGTAAGCACAACACGCGGATCGACTCACACGTCTTCGGATTCGCGAAGACGGATGGGTTTGAGACAATCGGCCGTTCCGGAATGACGAGCTTCGACAGTGCCAGTATGCTCCGGTCGGCATGGACCGGGGGACAGAACTACCGACTTGACCACGACGAACGCTACGACGCAATCCGTATCCGCTACCCATCGAGTCGCGATGATCTTGAGACAGCGGTCGAAACCGCACTCCGCGGTCGCGAAACCCTTGTCGCCCTACGTGCCTATGACGCAGTCGATTCGATCCCAGACGCGCTTGAGGACTGGCACGACCTCGCAGCACAGGTCCTTCCAGCGGTGAAGCACTACCTCCGCGAACACCGTCACGATGAGCAGTTCAATGAACGCTTGCTCACCGATGTTGAGATAGCGTTTCGAGACGATTTCAAGTACGGTCGTGAACTTCAAGCGAGTTTCAGTGGAACCCTTCGCGGTGCGCTCGTCAAACTGCTCAGGAAGGACGACCCGGACGATCCTATTCCAATCTCAGAGTACGATACTCTCTTGAATACTGCCGCGGAAATATTCGACCAGTTCCCCCATGCCACTCCGATCCTCAATGCTGCCGACACAGTGAGTGGCTACGATCGCGTCTGGACTATCGTTCGTGAGTACGCGATGTGGATCGGAGATGACGATCTCCTTGCAGAATACCAAGAAACGCTCCGTAAGCGTCCCTGGGAGGAATGTGATTGCCCGATCTGTCGTGAGTCCGGGATCGAGGTTTGTATCTTCCGTGGAAACGACCGGAATCGGCGACGTGGTTTCCACAATATGCGCCGATTCTATGATGAGTTCGAGGAAGAACTCCCGAAAATCCTCGTCGCGACTAGAGGGACGGCAAGTCTCAATGGCTATGATACCGTTGAAGACTATCTCCGGGACAAGCATCCCGATTTCTGGACTTACACACACGATCTTCCAGTAGCCGAACTTGGAGTACTCGATGCGAACGGCGTAAACGAGTGGTGGGAGGACTCGCCCGCGATAGTATCGTTCGCTCCTGACCGTATGGCCGCGAACGTCGCCGAACAAACTGCTCGCTACCAACATCTCTTTGTTCATACCGATAATGGGATGCTTGATAACGAAACCGCTGATGCGGCACGCGAGAACGGCTGTGAGGTTACAACTTGTCCTGATCCAGCTGTGCTTCGCCAACAGGTGCTGGAGACGTGTGGGGAGAACTATGCTGTCGGAGACGATTTCCTTCCGCAACCCCCCAAAATCGAAACTGATGATCTAGATGTTCTCGTTATCGATCAGTGCTCAGGATCGAAGAACGCTCCTGATGACGCACCAGTTTTCGACGCTGATGAAACGCTCCAATTCTCACCTGGGGATCTCCTCGCACGCGATAACGTCCCCGGAATCGCCGCTCGTGACCTCTACACTGGCCGACAGCAGAACTATGTTCGAGACGCTGTTCGTCGTCTTCGCTCGAACGGTCACAGTGTTGACCGCTACTTCATTAGTGCAGGATTCGGTCTCGTTGCTGAAGATGACCTCCTTCCCCCTTACGAGGTAACGTTCAGTTCGATGAACGTCAGCGAGATAAACGAACGCTCTGGGAAACTTCACATTCAGGAGGATCTTTTACGTGTTCTCGAGGAGAGCGACTACGATATCGTCTTTTTCACGCTCGGCAAAGATTACTACACCAGCATTGATATCGACGATATGATTCAGGAGGTGCGTTCTGACCGTATTGGTGTCGTGTTCAATCGAGAAATCGTTGAGGATCAGTTTGACAATATTGAGTCCGTCCCCGCACGTCTAGAGGATGCGAATCGACATGATACGATCGTTATCGGCTTGAAAGGCCTCTATTTGAAGAACTTCGCCAAGTATGTTGAGAAGGTTGACGCGCTTCAACCGGCAACAATCGAACAACTCTGTCAGCGTGTCGAAGAGAAATTGAATCAAACTGGATTCAAGAATTACTGAATCCTCTTCGGTGATGCACCCTCAATGGTGACCGGCAAAAATGCCTCCCATTTACCAGGCCCGTTCTGTTGGGGTCAGGAACCCCGTTCTTCTGATTAGTGGTTATAATCATTCATATAACCTACTCAAATATAAACCGATACCAGGTTAGAGATATTTACTTTCTATCGCCCCATTATATAAGTAATAGAACAGCTTATCCGAGCGGGAGGTATGTTATATAGACGACGAACACTCGATCTCGCCCGAGGAGAATTGGAGACACCGGTGCTCTTCCCAGTACGGAATCTCGGTAAACGATCAAGCGACAATACCCCCGCATACGTAGGTACTATACCAGAATTTTCAGCGGCGATGATCAACGTTCGATCGATTCGAAATCGAGAACCAATGTGGCAACGCCTTACTAATGGTGTCTCACTTCGAGAGGAAATGGGAGTTCCTGAAGACACAATCGTGTTCGCAGATAGTGGTGGATTTGATTTCTCTTCTAAGGAGGTGGACACTACCCCAGCAAAAACACTCGATACACAACGTCGACTTGACGTCGACATCTATGGCACGGTAGATATTCCACTCTCCAGAGAGAACCGAGATGCCGAGAATGAACGCCGCATCAGTCAGAGCGCACAGTATGCTCTCGAAGCAAGTGACCACCATGATGGTCGCGGACCCCTCCTAGCTAGTGTCCACGGCTACGATCCAGAAACCGTCCGGAACACCCTTCGATATCTTGAGAAACATGGTGACTTCGACGGCTATGCGCTTGGCAGTATGGTTCCTATCCGAACTGACTATGAGAAGGTGACTAAATTGATATTATCGGCGCGAAAGTCGACAGAAAAACACCTTCATGTGTACGGTCTCGGTGGTCTCGTCTATCAACCACTTCTTTTATACCTTGGTGTTGATAGCTTTGATTCATCTGCTTTCATTCGGAGTGCTGGGAACCGAAATTACCTCATTCCAGGTTTCGGTGGCGAGGAAATTCGAAACATCGAATCACTAGATTACCTTCCCTGTCCATGTCCTATCTGCGGGAAACGGAGTCTCGACAAAATACGCGAAGACCGAACAGCGCTTACTCAGCATAATCTCTGGGCACTTGCGACTGAACTCCGCCGATTTCGTTACGTTGCGGAGTCTGGTCGTGATATTGAGGAATATCTTGATCTACGTTTCCAAGGTAACGGTGTCACACAACGTGCGTATGAAACCGCTAAGCAGCAAGTTCGGAGGCTCACATGACCGAAGAAAGAGCCACTGTCCGACCAGTCACGCTGAGCCGCTTAGTGGAAGTCACCCACGTTTGCGAAGAGGGGACCAAATCCACGGATGAAGTCAAGGCAGCCCTCGATGTTAGCCATCGCCGTGCGCGCGAGACTATCCTCGAAGCGGAGCGTATCTCGCTCTTATCCGAGAGGGGTAATGAAGAGGAGTCGGTTTACGCGACCACTGATGTTGGTGAGTCGTTCCTAGAGTCTGTCCGGGCGGAAGACTGGCCACAAGTGAGTTCTATCCTCGCCACTCACAGCCCACATTACAAGGCGTTCATCGAAACCTTAGAGAACGATGGTCAAGGTGATCTGGATGCTCTGTTGGAACGACTGGAAGTGGCTCAGGAATTCACCCCATACTCGTTCAATCAGACGGGAATCGAAGTCGTCGGCGACTGGACGGAACGGCTGGGTCGCGTTCAGCGTAACGCCTTCTCCGGGAGTTACTACCTGAAGGACAGATCCGAAGTACCGCCCAACTTCCACTTCGTGTTGCTCGAAGCCTACGACGACTTCGAACAGACCGCGGGAGTGGATTTACGTCAGCGGTATCTGTCGATTCCGAGACTCCGTGAGGAAGTGTGCGAACGGCTCGGTTGTTCCCGCGAAGACTTTGATGACGCCTTGCTCGCCTTGTGCCAGCAGAATGTGGGCAAACTCGAACTCTCCGGCGCTCCTCTGGACTCGGCAGCGAAGGACGCTGCTCTCGGGATCAAGAAGATGGAACGGTCCAACGAAGGCGGGCTCGTGACGACTTCACAATCCACACAGCAGGTGATGAGCGGAGTGGAACTGTACGACAAACAATACTACTACCTTGCGGTGTACGACAGCGACATCACGTTTAACACGGAGGCTTCCTAAATGTCCGACGCATTCACGATCAGCGACGAACAGCAAGACTACTCACAGTACGACCTGAACGCCAACCCATTCCCGTATAGTCCGGTTCCGGACGATAGTCCCGAACTCTACTGCGGGCAGCAACACGTCTCGGAGAAGATCAGTTCGACGGTATCGTCGATGCTCGCCACCGGGAAGTCCAAGCACCTTGTGGTGACTGGAAAGTACGGAAACGGTAAGTCGCACACACTCAAATACACCCGTTCCCTGCTACGAGACCGAGACGATGTCGTAGTCGGATACGTCGCACAACCCGGTGAGGGATTCCTCGACATCTATCACGAGTTCGTGTACGATTTCGGCTTCAACCGCCTCCAGGAGATCGCCTACGAATTCCTCGCGACGGTCGCCCGTGACCTCACGGATAGTAACCCGATGAGCCCCAACGCCATGCAATCGCTCATCGACGAGGGCGACGTCCTGCTGTCCGATATCGTGCCGGAAGCGATTCGGCGGCTCAGCGACGTTACGAAGTTTGCCGACTTCGCGAGGGCGATCGTCCACATGGTGTACGAGGACACCAATCTATATGCCTGGCAGTGGCTCACCGCTGAGGGAATTCGGTACGAACAGCGCAAAGAGATGGAGATCCACAGCGCACTCGATGACGATACTATGGGGGTGAGGGCGTTCACCGCTTTCAAAAACACGCTACTGGAACTCGGCTATACCGGGGTCTTCGTGTTCGTCGACGAGTTCGAGAGCGTAGCTCGCCTCTCCCCGAAGGATGAGCAAGCGACTCTGAACAGTATCCGCCACTTGATGGATCAGAACAGCACAGGGCTCTGTATGTTGTTTGGCTGTGCCCCCGAGGTTTGGCAGGACGTGATGAGCGAGTATCACGCCTTTAGTGAACGAATCGGGCAAGAGGTGTCGCTCCGCCCGTTGACCAGCGAACATCTCTACGAGTTGGTCAAAGACTATCTCGATCGAGAGCGGACTTCAAACGGAGACGCCGGTCGTGTTAGACCATTCACTCAGGACAGTCTCGACCTGATTCTACAGCGGTCCCAAGGGAATGTACGGCAAGTGCTCGCACTTTGTAGCCGGATATTAGATGATGCCGCGAACAAGGACCGTCAGGAAATCACCGCCGACTTCGTACAAGAGGCTATCTAGCGTCTCTGTGCTTGTGAGGGGGCCTCAAGCCGAGTTTTCAAACTGAGGGTGCTCAATCAGTCTTGTTGAAATCCTCAACCGATGATAGAACCCGTCGGTCACGTCATGCTCCACGCACTATACGATCCTCGGCGGGGCGAGAGCCAGACGTCAAGACTCTCATCATCTGAGAGATATAGCAACGACGCATGGCCGAATCCACAAAAACCCGATTGTGGGAAGTTACTGAGGCATCATTGAACACCCTGAGGATCGGCCCCAATAGTTAGCATCCCGAAGAATAAACAGGAAAGCATGGCTACCGTCGACGACCAGCGATCGAGAGCCCGTGGGATACTCCTCGGGCTCGCCTGTGGCGATGCCCTCGGCCGTCCCGTCGAGTTCCAACCCCCGGATCGCATCAGGCGCGACCACGGTCGGGTGACCAAGATGCTCGCAAACGGAACCCACGGCCAACCGGCGGGGACGATCACCGACGATACGGAGATGGCCCTCTGTATCGCACGCAGTCTCGCTGACAACGGAGAGTTCGATCCGGCCGACATCGCCGATCGATTCGTCGAATGGAAGGCCTCTGGCCCGTTCGATATCGGGATCATGACCTCTAGTGCACTTCAGCGGATTCAGGACGGCGAGTCGTGGGAGGAAGCCGGTCAGAACGAGTGGGAGACAAGCCCGGAAGGGAGCAACGCAGGCAACGGGAGTCTAATGCGATGTGCCCCGTATGCCATCGCGTTTCGGGACGATCCCGATCGCCTCGTCGAGGTCAGTCGGCAGTCCTCGGCAATCACTCACGCCGACCCGCGCTGTCAGTGGAGTTGTGCGCTGTTCAATCGAACGCTCGCGAACCTCCTCACTGACGAAGAGCGGCCGCTGGCGACGGCGACCACAGCTCTCGAGAGCGGCCTCCCCGAAGAAGTTCTTGGTGCTGTTGAACCAGTCCTCGAGTCGCGTCACGGACAGCAGGCAAACGTAGACCTCGAGAACTCGGGGTACGTCATCACTACGTTGCAGGCTGGACTCTACCATGGGCTGACGGCCGGCACCGCCGAAGAGGCGATCGTTGACGCAGTAATGATGGGAGGAGACACCGATACGATCGGGGCAGTCGCCGGTGCCGTCGCCGGCACGCGCTTCGGCGTGGATGCCCTCCCCGAACGCTGGCCCGATTCACTGTCCGCTCGAGACGAACTCGATATGCTTGCCTCTCAACTCCTCGATATCGACGCATAACTTGTCGTCGTAGGAGAGAGATTAACATGAGGCAGGAACGTCTGGGAACGGGTATTCACGCAGAGTGCGATTTTCATCGAAAGGAAACTCCAAATCAGGATTCGTTTTCCTGCTTTTTCTTACACCACTCAAAGAGTTCCTGGCGTAGATCATCATCTGTTTCCCCGAATACACTCCCAAGGCGGTACCCGAGGTTATCCCACGTTAATTCCTCTGGTGGCGGACCATCAGAATACTTCGATGATTCATCGTTGGCCCTGAGATCTTTCACAGCAGCTGTCCACCCTCGTTTGAACGCCCCCTGTCGGTCACTCCCGGGCTCTGCTTGTCGCACATCTCCCATCGGGATCGTTGGATCATCTGTCATAGCAATTGATTGGTCGATCAAATTTAAAAGTCTCACCAAATTCCGAATACGGAGCACGAACAGCTCAATCGAAGGATTCGACGATCGAGAGATCGGCTTCGAGCTGTGGATCGAGAGTGGTGCTTCGACAGTCGATCTTCACCCTCTCGTGTTGCCAGTCGAGGCCGTCCTTTCCGCGCCACACACCGTGTAGGGTGACGCCGGGCAGTTTCACGATTCCGAAGATGAGTGTGAGGGTATACATCAGGAGTTCGACCTCCCGCCACGTCGCCGACGTCTTTCGTGGGAGGTCGGCAGGGAGATCGACGTGCTGTGCGAGAAGCGTATGGCTGTGAGCCCGTTCGACGAACGTCCGATCGTTACTAAAGAGGAGGATCTGGCTTCGGTGGTTCGACTTGTAGGTGTCGTACGCGGGGATGATCTGTTCGTCGCCTCTCTCACAATCGATCTCGTCGGCCTGCTGTGTGTCGCGGATGTTCCGATAGGCGAGCAAACCGAGTCGGCCGATCCGTGCCGACCCGAGTGGCTGGTTCCAGTACTCCTCGTACTCGTCGCCGAAGGCGTCGACGAACGGGCGTGTCTCGTGGCACTTGAAATCCCAGTCGAGTTCGTCGCGAATCCCCGTCGCGAGTACGAACCCGTTGACGTATCCCGCCCCCTCGTCCGGCTTGCGCAACTCAAGGATGCGATCGATACGCCAGGGGAGCAGATTCGTGTCGAAGCCGGCGAACACTGGCGGATGGCCTGCCAGCAGATCAGGATCACCGTACCGATCGAGGAAGGTTCGGATCTCCTCAATGTTTTCGATCGGGACGATGCCGCTGGCCATCGCCGCCTTCACGTATTCGTCAGGGGCCGGCAGGTCGTTCGCGACGGTTTCGGGTACCGTACGATGGATTTCGTCGTAAGCACTCGTGTACTCATCGCGCCGTTTTCGGAAGCGGATCGTACAGTCGTCGGGTTCGCCCAGTTCGATCGTGAGCAGATCACCGATCTCGCTCGAAGGATGCGAGATGGTAAACCGGCCATCACCCCGGTCGTACAGCCGGTTCAGCAAAAGGGTCAGATGGGAGCGCTGGATGCGCATCAGAGGACCTCCGTGAAGTCGATCAGTTCGATGGCTGTCCGGGGGATCACGGGATAGCTCTCGCCGAAGTAGCCACCGTCGAGATGGACGTAGTAGAGGTGATCGACGTTGAGCTTGCGGCCAGCCTGGAAGCTGATGATCGACCAGAACTTACGGCCAGGCGTGACGTCGACGGCGATCTCCGCTCCACCATCGTGACCGGCTTCGATCGCCGTCTGGAGGTACTCGACGATTGCCTCGAAGTCGCGTTCCTCCTCGATGGTTTCGACAGTGACAGTCGGTTCGTCGCCGCCATGGGCGGTAACAATCGTTTTGATCATCGAGACCGCTCGGTCAGTTACCTCTTCGATGAAGGGGTTGTCGAGAACGTAGACGTCCGTTGGTTCGAATCCCTCCCGACAGGCCGCGTTCAGTGGATTGACGATCGGCGCGACGCTTGTGCTCCCATTTGTGACCCAGACCCGCTCCATGTTCTTGTTCGTTCGACAAATCAAATAAAGATACGGTACGAACGCTGGCCGGTACCGATTGAAAGTACAAATCTGACGGACTCAGCTACTGATCTGCGTGTTCCCTATCAAACACATAGAGGAGTGTATGCACGTCGAGCATCGTCGCGTCGTCGAGTTCGCGATCGAGTTCGATGAGGAGCTGGTGCTTGCATGCCACGTTGAGCTTCCAGTACTGGTCGGTGTTGAACCCGGTCCGAACCTTGTAGTCGGCGAACTCGCCGAAGAAGGTCGACATCAGTCCCCACCGGTACATCACGTACTCTCGCGGGTAAACGAAGGTGAGGAGGATCGTCGCGAGGCTCATGAGTTGTCCACCCCCCTCGTCGAGTTCTCCATAGAAGCTCCCGAATCGGTCCAGACGGAGATTGACGTGTGCCTCGTCGTCGAACAGGTGTGAGAGGACGGCAGCCGCTTCTTCGGGATTCTCAAGCGACCGGTTCTTGAATCCACTCCAGATGATACCGCCCTGGCGTCCGCCGAGCATGTAGGCCGGCACCGATGTCGACAGGCTGGTTGACGTCGAACCGCCTAGGTCGTCAAGCAACGACTCGACATTTGCAGCCGTCAGATCGGTCAGGTCGTATTCCGGTTTGACGACATCCGCTACGTGCTCACGATACTCCCCTTTCCACGCTTCCCAGTATCCCTTGTTCCAGAGGTCTTCCCGACCGTCTAGTTCGAGGCCGCCGTTTCGTTTGGCCTCCACATAGCCCTCGATGTGTGGCTCGTGTCCAGTAAAATCGATATCGGTCGTGACTGGCCACTCCTGGCGCCATCCCGTGATCGGTCGATACTCGTCGTCGAGGAGTTGGTCGGCGATCACGTCGTCGTCCTGGGTCGCGACGAATCGGAGGAGCTCGCTCATCTCGTGATGTCGTGGGACCTCGTGGCCCGTCCCGCGTGTTGCATACCCGACGTGGTCGTCATAGAGACGATCGAATTCACTCCAGGCCTCTTTGGCTTCCGCGAACGTGCCTGGTTGGGGGTGGCCCATCCCCTTGAGTCCCCGCGTACACTCGCTGTAGAGTATCGGCGCCGATTCCGGATGTAACCGTCCGTACAATTCCCAGACGGCAGTGTCGACAGGAAACGTTGCCTCCCACCCTGGATCGTACGTGGTGGCTGCTCGAATCTCCTCTATCGTGTCGGCTACTTCTTCGACACCACGACACTGATTCAACACGAGTTCCGGACCTCCGATAACGGCATCAGCTAGTATTTCATACGACCAGAGGTCGCGAAACTGGTCATCTGAGGGTGCATTGAGAAATGATGTGACTTGGTCTTGCGTTCGATGTGTCCGATTATTATCGGTGAAGTCGAATCCAGGACCGGACTCAATATCCGATACCGTATTCCCCCACGCCTCGAGAAGCGCTCTCCGCCGTGGCCCAATGTTTTCAGATGACATACTTGGTAGGGGCCACAGATACTCCAAAAGGGCATCGAAATACGTGAATTAACCGTGTCAAATTATTTTCGAAACAACTATCATTCATTTTATCAAGTTCTTTCTCTTGGGCTCGACTCGAGATGACGTATACCCGTCCTCGCCATACACTTTTTATCAGGAGGCGTAGAACAGCACATCACCGTCGATAGGGAGGCCCGATCCACCGATGTCAACCGACTATCCCCCTGACTGGGATCAACGACGACGGGAAGTGTACTCCGAGGACGATTTCCAGTGCCAGAACTGTGGCAGAGAAGGGGGTCCTCATGGATCGACCGAGTTGCATGCCCATCATATCGTACCGAAAAGTCGAGGCGGGAGCCATGCAAAATCGAACTTAGTAACGGTCTGTGATGAGTGCCACGCAGCCGTTCACGGGGATGCGGTCGCTCCGACAGCACAGCACGGGGACGTGGAACGATGGATCGAAATTACAGGCAGCATCATCGATGACTCGAAACAGTTGGTCATCGACGTCGACGAGCACATGGGGCGGGTCTCCGATCATCTGTCCGGAACCGCTCACGAGGGCGAGTACACCCTCCTCGATCGGAATCCTGCCGACAGCACCGAGCTGTGGAACGAACAAGACGGCCTACGACACCGGTTTTATGATATCAAGGCACTGCTCGACGAGCGAAAGCAGTACCAAAACGACGTCACGCCGGCCACGGTAAAGCGTGCGGTATCTCAGTATTTCAGCTCCTTTCAGGCATATGTGAAGGCGACGATCGATATCTGGAGCTTCTTCGAGGAGGTGAGCAGGGACGGCCCATTTTCGGTCCTGCACTGTCCGACCTGTGACGAGGAACTGGAAACGGATAGCGAGTTCTGTAGACATTGTGGCGCAGAAATCGATTTCAGCGATCACGAAACTGGTGACCAGGCGGAACAAGTAGGACAGCAGTGGGATCAGCTACACAAGACGTTCAACGAAGCGGCAGACGAGATGCAGATCGATATGGTGGAGATGGATATCGCAATGAACGAGGCCTCACCGAACGATACGGCGGTTGAGTGGGAATACTGCCCGAACTGTGGCTTCAAGAATTCAGTCTGGGTAGATACGCCTCGCGAGGCGACCTGCCGATTCTGTCAGGCCAAATGGAAGAAACGCGGCATCCTCTTTACGAAATGGGAGATGGTCGACGGCAACTATGCGGGTGAGGCGGTTGCCGACGACGAATGGGAACGACGAGGCCGCACGAAACACGGGGATCGTGAATTCGAGGATCGACTTCGAACCCACCACTAAGACTCGCTCTGTGCTCCGTGGGTCCTCCTCAGTGGTCAACTGACGTCTCCGCCCGAGAGGAGCCGAGAGCTGTCACTGGCAATCCTCACGAATCCAGCCTCGTTAGGGCAGATTACGCGAGATCGGCTTCGAACGGTTCGTGCTGAACCCGCTCTAACAGCAGAGACCGGTGAGAGTTCGGATCCAGCGCATCGTTCAACAGTGACTTGACGAGACTCGGTGGCTCGTAGCCGAGTCGCTCAGCGACTCGGCGGAGAATATAATCACTTCGCCGTCTGAACGCTCGGACCCACCGTTCTCGGGGAAGCAGCGACGACGCGTCACCATCGTCGTCGCTGCGGTCTTCTTGCTGGTGTTTGATGATCTCGATGAACAGTTCTCTGAGCGTGCGGCTAATCACGAGCGAGAGCAACCCGATGAGAATCAGTTGCCCTGTTTTGCCGCCGATTGACGGTAGCTTCAGCCGCTCTCACAGGAAGATTCCGTGAGGCTCACCAGGTATTGGACGCCGTCTGGCGATATGGTATCGCTCAGACGGCTCGCACGGTTGTGTCGAGACCTTGCCAAACAGCACGTTGCGGATCCGGACGTACCCGCCGCGCCGGAGGGCGCGGACGGGTACGCCGAGTGGACACAGATCGCGTTGATTTTGTTCCGCGTCGAACTGGAGAAGAGCCTCCGTGAGACCGAGGACTATCTTGATGAAATTCCCGGTGTCCTCGCTGTATTTGACCTCGATGAGGCATCGCACTACAGCTCGCTCTGTCGGTGGGAACAAGAGTATCGGATGCGTAAACTCCGCCGAAGCGCGGAGCAGGCGGGCTGGAGTGGTGAAGCCGCGATTGACGCGAGTGGCTTCCAGCGCGATCAAACCAGCCATCACTATCGCGATCGCGCAAACTACTCATTCCAGTTGATGAAGACAACGATCTTGATCGACGTGCACTCGCTCGGGATCAAAAACGTTTATTTCACGACGCAGAAGGCGTGGGACGGCCATATCGGGATGCAGGTCTTCCGCCGGAACGCGGAAGACCTGCGTGTGATGTCTGCTGACGCGAACTACTCGTGGAGCGACCTCCGTGAGGAGTGTCGCTCCGAGTCAACGCGACCTATCTAAAACAAGAAGTCGGTAAGAGCTTCCACACTTCTCCGACCAAATTCACCGACATCGGCGGTGTTCACCCCGGTCGGCAACTCCAACATCGCTAAACTATGCCCGTTCTTCACGGAGTAGTCGTTTTGAAGGTCCTCATCGTTGTCGGGATAGACTAACACACAAGGCGCGTCATACGCTGTCTGATATGCTACGACCTGATAGACATCGTTGTTCTTGACCTCGGTCTTCCATTTGGCGTCCCCAACCAGCACTGGCTCACCGTGATGTCTGATCACGAAATCAGGTCGCATACGAATCGATGGACTTCCTCTGAGTAGATTGCCGGTCCGGGCCTGTCCCTCTACGCTCCAGCCATCTCGTTCGTCTACGGTTTCTCGTGCAGTTCTCTCAACCAACTTTTCGAACACCTCATTCATTCCGATCAGTAGCGAGTAGGATACTCCCTCACCCACGACGATGTCTTCGATGTAGATGTGTTTCAACACGAGCAGCGACAAGGCCAGAAGTTTCTCGTAGTAATCGGTAAGACGAGTCAGTTCGATCTGTTCAGCTTCCTCAATCGGCACTTCTCGGAGCGTTATTCGTCGCCTGAGCCGCGATTCGTGTTCGCGTAATTCGCCGGCAATCTCGGCGCTATCCATCAACGACGACAGGACGTTCGTAACGCAGAGAATTGTCTGGTTTAGCGTGGTATCGTACGTGAACTCGTCATAATCACACTCGAAATCTGTCTTACCGGGGCCCCCTGCGAGCTGCCTCCGGACATTCAATCTGCCTCGAAGGTACTCTTCTGTTCCTTCCACTTCGACGTACTCCCTTCTGAGGCCCTGCGAAAGGATTTCCTCCAACTCTTCGAGATACAGTACTGCTATTGTATCGACGAAATTCGTCCCGCTTTCGAGTTCCGTTTCGCGCGAGAGGTGGGTTGGTTCTGTCCCATTTGCATATCGTAGAAGCGTGACCAAGTTCGGATCCCCGACCTTTGGTTGGATCTCGATCGTTGGCCCATCGGGTAGGGATACAACTCCGACTCGATGGTCCGTGTGCAGTACGACCTGCTCGTCCCGTCTGTATTCAACTCGTAACCCATCCACCTGTGATTCGATCATCTCGATATCGTCATCCGACAGGTCGATGGGGTCCGATTCGTCGTATTCGGACAGTTCTATCAGGTCATCAGCCGTCACTCGTCTTCACCTTCCTCGCCAACGAGTTCAGAAAACGCCTCACGGAGCGCGTCCGAATCGAAATCGGCGATCTGCTGTTCATCCCAGTTGAAGAGTTTCCCGCCACCGCCATCGAAGATGTGCTCTTTGAGCCGCTCCATATCTCCAAAGTAGTACTCTTCGAGCAGGGGGAGTATTTCGTTCTTCCAGGACTCGACGAGATGCTCGTCAGTGGTCCCACCGATGAGGTAGGAGTGTCCGACCTGTTTGCCTTTTCCGAGATTCCCACTGTCTCGAATGCGCTCGTTGATGGCTCGGAGTGTGAGAATGGAGAGTGCTCCGAGGTCCTGCCCCTCCTCCACGGAGGCTTTGGTTTTGACGTCCTGCTCACCTTCAAAGCCGAGTTCGTCGTAGAGAACGTCATAGTTGGGCAGGAAGTGCCGAAATCGAAACCGCCGACGTATCGCGGCATCGACGAGAGCGATCGATCGATCGGCCGTGTTCATCGTCCCGATGATGTAGAGATTCGGGGGCACTACGAGTCGGCCATCCGAGTGGGGCAGCTCGTCCTTCATCTCGTTCGGTTCACCGAGTCGTTTGTCGTTCTCAATGAGGGTGATCGTCTCACCGAAGATCTTCGGGATGTTCCCTCGGTTCACTTCGTCGATGATGAGGATGTATCTGGGCGCGTCTGCTTTCGAGTCGGCGTCTTCGTAGGCCTCGACGGCGTCCTCAGCCATCTCCTTGAACACGCCAGCCTCGGGTTCGTACACGAGGTCGCCGTCACGGGTCTTCGCCGTTATCCCCTCGATGAAGTCTTCATACGAAAACGTCGGATGGAACGTTACCATCCGAAGGCGGTCCTCAACAGCATCATCGAAGTGGTCGTCCTCGTCTAGCCCCCTGTCTATCCACCACTTGGCGAAGTTGAGCGCTCCATAGGTCTTCCCGGTTCCTGGCGGACCGTGGAAAACAATCTGTTTCTTGCGTTGGAGATGTTTTTCGACGGTCTCGAACCACGGTAACTCGTCGTACTCTGCGGTGTCTGGTTCTTCGATCAGTTCTTCGTTCCATCTCCAGAACGTGTCCAACCGTTCTCTGTATGCTTCGACCACGCTCTGGATCGATACCTCGTCTTCAGACTCGAACGACTCGTCATCGTATTCCTTTCGAGGGACATCGCTCCCGTTGTCGATCCCGTATTCGATCTCATTGGGATAGAAGTAGATGTACAGTTGATATGCCGATTTGTGATCTCCGAGAACGCTCGGATACAGAACAGCCCACGAGCGAGTACTCGGGATATTGGTTGCGCCTTGGTAGGTGACGTAGTGAGTAGACAGTTGGTCAGCATCTATCTCGTTTCGCAGATAATCGAGTAAATCCTCGATGTACGCCTCTACACGGTCTTTGGCATAGTTGTAATAAATCTGAGCGAGGATCTTGTAGTCGTCCCACGAGTTCATGATGTTCTTCTCGTGGTTTGCATTCTCTCGTGCGGCGATTTCGTCGATATCTACGGATTCACCGTCAAGGATGGTATCGAGTACGTCGTACCGGATTTTGGTTATTTTCTGGCGTCCTTCGTACGCCTCAAGCTGATCTCTGAGAAATGCCTGGGGTAGCGTGCGAATCTCGTCGAGGAACAGAGAAGTGTCCTCCTCAAATTCCTCTAACCGGCTAGTGTGTCTGAAGAGGTATCTGAGAATGAAATTGTATCTACATTCCGCCGAGTACGTTACACTACTCACGAACTCTTGAATGTCCTGAAGCGTTGCTTCGGTGAGTTTCTCGTTCAAGACTTTTGTCTGGATTGCAGAACAGTAGCTCCGATACAGATCATATTTTCTCCCGACCGAAAGATCGTCTATATCGGGACTGTTTAACCCAGTAAAGTAACGAATGAGGGTCTCAAAGCCTTCCTTGTCGTACGGTACGTATAGGTCTGGGTCGGAAGTCGTCAAGAGAATACTGATGACCGGGAGGTCTATACTTTGATCCGTCCTGAATCGCTCGATGCGATCTTCGAGTGGACTCTCATCTTCGAATAGGGCTACCAGATCTTCGATGAAGGTTTCAGCGTCATCCGCTACCTTCGCCTCCAGTTTATCGAAGTCTTCCTCGGACAGGAGGTGGTGACCATCTCCCGTTGCTTCTCTGAGCGCCGTCATGTATCCCGATACCGTGTTCGCAGTCAGGTCATGTTGGTTGAGCCACGAGTGGCCGCTATTCAGAATCTCCAAATTCCGGTTTCGCCGATTCTTATCGGACGATTTGAAATCGAGGTACGTATCGACAGCTGCGTGGAGGGCTCCTTTATCGAGGTCGAATTCTCCTACTGAAACCACATTAACCATACCGTCGGTATTGACAGAACGGACAGAATAACCTTGTCCCGGTGGGGTACGCTCGGCTCACAACGGCAGGGGAACCGCTAACTTAGGCAAACGTTCCAGACCCATGCCAACTGTCGGAGCCAGTTGTTCGTGGTGTCGACACCGTGTTCCGGTGAAAGAGCCGTAGAAGGTCTTGGCATGTAGAAGCCCGGGGTCAGACGTCGATGTATGCAGCCGACCGGATATATGCACGATCGGCACCGTCGACGAGCACCCACCGTGCATAGATCGACGTCCATCGCGAGCACTGTCGGCCCGATCATACCGGAGGCCCAGCCTACCTTTATCCGTATACCCGTTTTCGGAAGTCGAGATCGACGGGTTCGTACCCCCCGTATGCACATCGGTTCATATGCCGACGAAACGGACGACCCTCAGACTCAGTGACGAGCGCCAGCAGCTCCTCGACGAGGCAAGCGAGATCGTCGCCGACGTCCCCGAGGACGACCCGCCGATGGCTGACGTGATCGACGCGGCGCTGACGCACCTAGTCGAGAGCGAGCAGAATATTCATAGGGATCAGCGTCTATATTCGGAGGTTCTCATGTAGAAAACAGCCTGCTAGGAAAACCGCACGACGAGAGAAACTATGAACTAGTCTGCTGATCCCTATCAGAAGGCCCCGAGGAGCACCCGCCTGATGTCATTCAGTCGATCGCGAATACGTGCGTCCTAGCGCTCCACTATCGAACCCGTGTAGAGAGTCGCTGGCGGTGAGAGACAAAATTTCACCCCACCCTACTGATTCTCGTGCTTGGTACAGGCGAGGGATGTATCGCGACGGATTGAAAACCATCGGTTATTTGATGTAATCCGCGTGGGACATATAGAGGGCGAAGTCAGCACGAAGTAGTGAACGATTTTAGTTGTTGGCCGAGGGCCTCGACACTCAAACCCGGAGGAAGTACCGGTGCCAACGATATTTTCACTGGGCTCACCTTCGACACACCACCCACCACAGCACGATGATTCCACGTAAGGTGGAAAGCCGCTTGTCCTTTTTATTTTCACAGCTATGACTTACTGGAGTACATGTTATAAGAACCAGGCGTGGTTATTGTGATAACATACCCGAGGATGGAAGAGTGATGGTCAAAAAGCGACTCTCTCAAATGAGCGATTCAGGGAAATTTGAGTCAGTTGTATCATCTATTCTTCGAAGAGCCGATCCATATTATGAATCTGTTATTCAGACAGGTATTAACCCAGAGGGCAAACCGGTCAAAGATCCTGTAGACGGAATTGGATGGGTAAAGGGATCTGATAATCCACATTATATCTTTTTTGAATATACAACGACAAAGAAGGCTGGTTTGATTTCAAAATGGCTTGCTGACCCTGATTCAGATAGTAGCCAGGACAAGGGGGACTTGATCAAGGCTGCCGAACGTGCAGATGAAATCCGGGAGGGTTCTCCTAGTGCAGAATTTACTGTCGTTCTTGTATCAAATAAGGATCTGGATAGTGACCTTGTGACAAAAGTCAAATCAGAGGCAGATAAGCATGACGTGTCGGTTGATATTTGGGGGGTTCATCGGCTTAGTGATTTCCTTCATAACGATCCAGATGGACAGTGGATCCGGCAGAATGAATTTGGCATAGAGGCGGAGCGGTTATCGGAGCCACTTTTGTTAGAAATTGGCGAAAAAAGCTTGAGTGCGTATCAGGAGGAATTTCGCGTTGAGGTAGAGGAATTACGCGTCCAGCGCCCAGAGTTATCGACCATTCTCGAGACCGCTGAATCTTCTTCGCCTGGAAACCATCTAATTCCGCTTGTCGGGAACTCAGGGTTCGGAAAAACAGTAACTAGTTATCAGGCGATGGAGAATTGGCTGGCAGAAGAAACACCGACTTTGAGGGTTAGACCGAGTGATGTGGAAGCTTCTGCGAGTTTGACACAGGCTCTTCAATCCGCTCTTAGCCGACATCATGTTTCTTTGACTTCTACGGCAGGACAGGAAGCCATTCGAATCGCCAGTAAGAATGGTCGTTTGCTGGTTGTTGTTGATGATTTGAACCGGGCCAATGATCCGACTCATCTATTTAAACGGATTTCAAATTGGGTTGGGAAAATGCCGGATGGCGGTGATAGCGAAACTGAGGAATTTCCTGTAGCCATAATATGTCCGCTATGGCAACGAATTTGGGACAGACATAAGCGTAATATCCAATACAATAAATTTGCAGACCCTGTTGAACTCGGTCCCCTTTTATCAGATACTGCTGTTGAGTTAATCCAGTCTCAGGCGGATGTTCACGGCGTCAACATCACCGAGGACGCTGCCCATGACTTGGTTGAAAAGGTTGGTGGTGATCCTCATATCATCGGTCTTCTGGGTAAGCTAATGGAGAATGAGAACAGCGTGGCAGATCTACCTAAAGCTTCTAAAGACGTGATTCGGGATTTCGTTAATCAGTCGTATGATACAGCGAGTGCAGCATCATCTGAGTCGTTTATTGCTGCAGATTATAATTTGGCGGTTGAAGACCTGTCAATAAATGTCTTAGAAAAGAGGGATTTAGAACCGGGTTGGAGGTCGGTGCGTAATTGGATTTCAGGTTCTGAGAATGTGAAAGCAGTTCGTGAACTGACTCAGCAAGCTCAGCTTCTATTTATTGTTCATAGAAAAGAAGAGCGGATTTTATCATACCGGCATGACCGAGTGAGAGATTATCTATTGTCAGCTTATACATTTGATCGACTTTCGCGAAATGAAAATACATCTTACATTAGTGACCCCTATTATTACTCTATTTTGGGAAAAGGCATAGCGTATTTCCGCCCACCAGAGGACGTTCTTTCCCAACTCTGTGAGAAGAATCCGCTTGCACTTTTTGAAGCTCTTCGTGAACTCGGAGGTGATGCTTCTGACTATGAGGACAAGCTAAATACAGAACTTCAACAGTGGTTGGATGAACAAGGCAATCCGACTAATCTCCCCTCTAGCTTACTTTGGAAATCAATAGAAATTGTTCAGGAAATGGATTCAAGGAAAGTTTGTGAGTTGACAGAATCGTTCCCAGACTGGCCGCAGGTTCTTTTAGCGCGATTTCGGAATGGGGATTTGGACGCCGGGATTCAGTTTTGTAATCAGCGGGATTCGGGCAATCCGAATACCAATTTTTCTCAGCGAGATACTGTTATGGAGGAAGTGAGACTCCGGTGGGGTGAACAATACACAGAGGAGTTTTCGACACGATTTGAGACTATTGGTGAAGAGAATATCTCGGGCGCAATACAACTTGCTGGATTTATTGGTAAGTCAGGGCTCTTACCGGGTATTAAAGATGCGTGGAAGAAATTCGGTGACGAAGACGGTCTCTTACCGGTATTCATTTGGGCAGCATTTCAATGTGGTCTGCCAGACGATTCTTCGTTCGTCAATAAGGTATTCAGTCGTTGGGCGTCTTTACCAAGCACTCATGAAGTAGAGAGGGAGGATGAAGCTGGTAATAATGATGGGGTGACGAAGGGGAGAGTGTATTCTGCAGTGAAGTTTGCGCTAGCCCGTGATATCTCTAAGCGGCAAATTAAATATCTATATGAGGCTATTGATGAATTCCCTGAATTAGAGTATCATCTTGTACTTCTCCTTCAGAATATTGCGGATCCTGATGCGTTGGAAGTAGCTGTTAGGAAGATGGGGGAATTTCAGCATGAGGCAGAGGGTCATGGGCCTATTCATCTCTCGAGTGAGCTTTCTCGACAGTGGGATCCGAATGCGATGCGAGGTCGTTCGCTTCCGGCAAGTTGCAAAGCACGTCTGAGAAATCTCTGGACAGATGAAGACGAGTTAGATGAGACTCGACGTTTGGCATTTCGCACGTGGTCAAAGGCTGCTCAAGTTGAGGAGCTTGAAATTCTGCAAGATATGAGTAATAATGAACTGTTTGAATATCGTGCTCATTATCGACGGTTGGAGTTAGGTGATCAATCAGTTTTTCATTCTTCGGCATTCGACATAATTGAGACTCCTTCGTATCTCCAAGCTATTTCCAGGACGTGGAGTTCCGAGGCTTATGAGTTGGTAGACGAAATTCTCGCCACAGTGGATCCGGATGATGAGCAAGATCTGTTTTACCAGCTTGGAAGGTTCTTGTTCCGGATTCCGGATAGTGATGCAGAACAACTACTTGAAGCTCATTGGGATCGTATTGGTAATCGTCCAACATTCTTTCAGGCGGCACTCTATACTGCGACTCCGTTGTCTAGAGATCTGGCTAACCAAACGTATGAACAAACTGATAACCCCGGGAAATTACTTGAGCACGTTCGGATGAATTTTGGATTCAATACATACGGTCGGTCAGAACTCATATCGGAGAAGCATTTGGTGTCGCTTGAGCCATATCTCGATCATATTAGAGAGATGGACTTGATTGAGATTGCACATAAAGCAAAAGAGATTGGAATGATGGAGTGGAGTGCAAGTAATGTTCAGCCTTTGATGTCCGAACATAGATATAGCGCACATCCTACTGACGAAGACCTGTTTGACCGTCTTGATGAGATTGAAGATGACGGCGATCATAGAATCGACATTAAAGTCTGGATGGACGAGTTTGATAGACGAGCAGAACCAAAGTCTCGCGCTTTCCACATCCTTGAACAATGGTTAAAGAAAGATACCAATCTTGACCGCTACAATATTGTTGCAAAAGTTATCAAAAACCGTGGAACACGAGAGCATCTGTCCATCTTGGATAATGTGTCAGAAGATATTGGGGATGATCAAGTTGGTGCAATCTATGAGGACGCTGAAATCGGAGTTAAGACGCGGACCCTACACTAAGTTAATCCTACTTCCGCAGGTTGATCTCAAGATCCACTATGTATTATCGCTATTATCTGCAGTGCTGGCACCTAATTCGTGGACATATTCGCACCGCACCCCCACGCCGTCGCCCATACCAACATGGATAGATAATCAAACAGTCACACCGGCGGCTCGCCGACGTCTCGGATAATCGAGAGGAATGAAAGTTCACGCCGCTGCGGGCGTCCGTCCGTAGCTCCGGTAAAAATCTCCCATGGGTACGGCTGTTCCATGAGGTAGTTTCCCGAATTCTTAGGCATTTACGCGCGCGTGTGGCTAACTAGTAGCACTAAATGTGACAGACGGCCACAACATACTTGTATTCGATCTATGTGATGAATGCATGGCGGCAGAAGAACACGGCCGAACTGACAGTCCTTCAATTACCGAGCGAGTCCCCGGAATGCGGCCAGGAGAAACCGCACGCAACATTGGGGTTGGATACGGGTATTTCCTACTCGCTCTTGTTGCAGTGCTCTTCTTTCCTCTTGCACTCGGGATAATCGTCGGGAATAACTACGCGGGAGCTGCCGAGAAACTATCGGGGGCCCCCGGTATTGACCCTTCTGGTGGTGTGAAATCGGGGGCTATCGTGGCTGTTGTCGCACTATTCGTGTGGGTTCCGTTCATCCAGGGTATGGAAGATCCGTCTGTGTCAAACGTCGAAAGCCGATCTGTGTCAAATATCGACGAGTTCGAGCAAGCACTGGAAGACAATGGAGTTGAAACGGGATACGTTGGGGAGACAGAGATGGAATATGTCGTTGGAGGAGATACGGTAACTGGAGTCGATTACTATCCACAGGATCCGACGAATCCACACGACGAGATCCGGACAATTGCTATTATGTATGCCGAACTTGTTGACTCAACCGACGGAGCGATTTCGCTTATCGCAGTCCCAGTTGACTCGGAGGGCCCGGTCGCTGACGGGACGTCAATTACTTCAAATTTAGCACAACAGTATGCCGACGGCGACATATCCGAAGAAGAATACATGGATCGGGTTAATTCGGGCGGTGTTTGAGATATCCGGTGTCAGTGGTACAGCCTCGCCCTTCCGTGGGCATCGAGACTACAACGGCCACCTTAGCGTTGGATTCCTGCAGCCTCGTAATCAAACACGACCTGGGGCGGGAAAAGACAACGTCTCATGCAGGATTAGAGCTGTGAGAACCCACTCGCACTTCTCTCATATCTCTACCTTGTCGCCAGAGATACTTAAAGCGAGAAATGGGGACTGTCTGAGTTACCCCACGAACCTACACTCAAATCCGATCGTGGGGTAACTCTCCAAACCAGCGACTCGGAACGGCCGTTCCTCGCCCTAGCGAACCACGGCGCGTATCCCGATCGTTACATCCGGGTGCGAATAGACCACCGCAGTCAATTGATCTCACTCGGCCAATAGTACGATACACAGGCTAGACTCTCGTCTACGATTCATCAGACGTGCTCTGTCCCGGATCGACAGTAGGAAGCAATCCCGTC
>NZ_QPND01000022.1:0-46812 GCF_003344565.1 Saliphagus sp. LR7
TCTCGCTTACTCACCGCCGCCGCTGCTACAGCGACTGATCGAAGACGCGCAGAAGATCCACCAGCAACGACCGATCCTCCAGGAACAGCTCGCTACCGCCATCCAACCGACTGTTGAGGCTTAGCTAAAGACCAATGCCTTTGAGCGTTCCTGATCTGTAAACTCCGTCTCGTCCTCCCGTCGGTCCCGGTCTCCGTGAAGGGATGGTCAAACGTTGCGCAGACCACTCAATCTTACTTCCGCGGTTGAGTAAATCGTCGTTTTGAGGTCGTTTTCGCGTGTTATAGAGGGATTCCCTCCGAAGCGTCTGTGCCGTTTCAGCAGTGGTGGGTCACCACGTCGGCAGCCCGATGAAGCATGTCCAATCGGTGATGTCTTCCCGGTTCGTCAATCAAAACCGGCAGGCTGCACCGCTCCCAGAGAAATCATGCTACTCGTTCAGGTTAAACCGCGGAAGTAGGATTAATGGAAGACGAATGATTTCAACTCTCATTGAACCCTCTACCCGATTCTGAGCAATCCTCACCGAGTGAATGAACTAATCGTGTCTGGTCTATCTACCGAATAATCGCTCCTCGGCATATGAATTCAAATACTGAAGTCGGGAGTAATTCGTGAGGCGCATACCCTGATTTCGGTGAAGGAATCTTGGAAATAGTGTGCACCGCGACCATATTATTGAAATTAAGATAAGAAAATTCAAATTCTAATATTTTAATTATAAATTATTTATAGTAACCAAAGCATGAGGAGTAGTCACACGCAAGCTTATTTAATCTACTCAATTGTTGTTCGAATATGGGGGTCAGAGACATGATTGATAAGGCTGGTACCATTTTAGACGGCGACAAAATGACCGGTCGGCAAGCGGCGATTTTCATCGGCTTCTGGATGCTCATCACTGCTCTAATTGGAATAATTGCCTATATAATAGTATTCATTATAATTGGCTTCTAACTAAGCTTATAGGATCTCGCTACTCTTATTGAGATTTTCATTGGGAATGAGACCAGCATCATCCATTCTAGGCTCAGTCGATCACGTCGGGTTAGAGTACGCGTCTGCTTGGAGAGTGCGCAACACGCCCAAGCAGACAGTGAGGTCGCGTCGCAAAGCGGTTTAGAGTTTCGCGTTCTCGAGGCTGATGTCTACCACCGATTTTCCTTCAAATCCCACATACGACGTTCACGACGACTCTAACGAAAGAACAGGTGCTCGGATAAAATGCCTTTCTGAGACTGAGAGCAAAGTCTAGAGGACTTTGCGACACGACCGATCGGTTGATTATCCCTGTGTCATGATGAGAGAATATCTTGGTAGGCGTCGAGTGTCCCCTCGACATCGGCCTCAGTGTGCGCGTAGCTGAGGAATTGACTCTCGAACTGATTCGGAGTAAGCAGCACGCCATGCTCGGCCATTGCGGGCCAGAACACCCGTTTCCACCTGTCAGTCTCGCCGGCCGCAACAGCAGCACCGGTTTTCGGACACGTCCTAAATCGTGGACAGTCACTCCGTTGTTCGCAGCCGCTCTGGCAGTGGCCTGTCGTCTCTGGCGGACCATTCCGCGTGAACAACAGTTTGAACATCGAGTCCGTCCCGGCGACAGTGTAGGCAGGAGCGTGGTCTTCGACAATATCCTGGAGACCAGACCGAAGGTGCTCACCGAGCTCGTTCACGTGCCCGTACACGTCGTTCTCCTCAGCGTACCGGAGCGTTTCGAGGCCGGCGGCCATCGTCACTGGGTGGCCGTTGAATGTCCCGGACTCGAACACTTCTCCAGCCGGCCTGAACCCCTGCATAATCTCGGCCTGGCCGCCGATTGCTCCAACTGGGAATCCGCCCCCGACGATCTTTGCAAACGTCGTCAGATCCGGCATAATCCCGTACTTGCCCTGCGCGCACTGGAGCCCGCCGACGCGGAAGCCCGTGATCACCTCGTCGAGGATCAGAAGCGCGCCGGATTCGTCGCACAGATCCCGGAGCGTCTCGTGGTAACCTTCGACCGGGGTGACGATTCCGTGATTGCCCAGTAGTGGCTCGGTGAGGACGGCCGCGATGTCATCGCCATGGCGCTCGAAGACACTCCTCACTGCCTGCTCGTCGTTGAACGGGACGGGCAGCGTCTGTTCTGCGAATGCTTGTGGAACGCCAGCACTGCTTGGGCGCGATCGTTCTGGCGTGCCTTTGACGAGGAACGACTCGTGGCCCCCGTGGTATCCGCCCTGCATCACGACGATTTTTTCGCGCCCGGTATGACCACGGGCTAGACGGACAGCGGCCGACGTTGCCTCTGTCCCGGAGTTAACGAAGCGGAGCGTCTCGACCGATTTGACGTGTGATGCGATGAATTCGGCCAGCTCGATTTCGAGTTCGGTCGGCGCGCCGTACATTGGTCCTGCGGCAACCGCTTCGTCGATGGCCTCACGAACGAGCTCGGGCAGATCGTGACCGAGTAGTAATGGACCATACCCCATGATGTAGTCGAGATATTTGCTTCCGTCTGCGTCAACGATGTGACCGCCCTCACCGTGGTCGACGAACGCTGGCGTCGGTTGCGGGTCAGCCCGAACTGGCGAGTTAACGCCGCCCACCAGCGAGGAAATCGCTCGGTCGTACAACTTCTTTGAATTCGGCCCCGTCATTGATTTATTTCACTTTGATAATTTCGACGGACGTGTACTATGTTGGCCGGCAGGCGTGTCAGAAACTCTTGAAGCGACGCGGAGTGGTCCTCATGTTCAGGGAAATTAGCAGGGCAGATCATCTACCAGTCCTCCTCGGCGTAGGGGTAGCTCCAGAGCGCAACCTGGAGCGTGACTGATTTAAACCACGCATGATACATCGCGTCGACCTCTTCGGCACTGTGATCACCGTCGTCGAGGAAATCTCGAATCGTGGCGGTAATCGGGTAAATGAAAGCGATGACGTATCGGAGGTCGATGTTCGGGACGGCGTCGACGTCGTCGGCCTGGTTCTTCTTTGTTCGATGATGCCGGCGAGCGATCTCGAACTGGTAGTCAAGCCACGCTTCGTCGTACGGGGTGTCACAAGTATCCCGAACCCATTGCACGAATCGGTCACGTACTCGGTCGAGATACCCGTCGATCGGCTCTCCGTCAGGTTGGCTGAAATAATAGACGAGGAAGTCGTGATCACCGACGAAGCCGTACCAGACATCAAGGATTTCGCCACCCTGTGGTCCGAGAATGTCACCTGCTTCCTGAAGATGCTCCTCGTCCTCTTCGGTGAACATCACGGTCTGCTTAAGCTGGTCGAACTCGTCCATACCGATCGGGGCCTCTTGGACTGAGTCTTCGCCCATCGTGTAGCCGGGGATCTGGTCGTTGCTCATCTGGAATTACCTACATAGTGCTACCACGCTTGGGGCCATAAATGAAGTAGTTATTTTGAAGGTAGTAGCTACAATAGAGTGAACTAGGTAGTCTCATGGGAACAGACTCAGAGACCGGACTTCCGGAACCGACCGAGTGGAGTGGCATCTGGGAAGTGCTTGGATGTAAGTGGACATTCCACATCCTTCGATTGCTCGCCCGCGGAGATGAGCAGTTCAATCAGATTAAACACAGTATCGACGGGATACCGGCAAGTACCCTCTCGACCCGGCTCAAGAGTCTGCAGAAAGAGGACGTCGTCGTCCGAGCGGTCGATGAGTCAGCGACGCCTCCGACTGTCTCCTACTCGTTGACTGAGAAGGGTGACGAACTCGCAGGGATCATCACGCAGATCGAGGAACTCGAACAGCGGTACGCACACGACTGACAACATTGTTCCGTGCTTTGGTCGTGGAGAACCGTTCGATGCCGCCAGTTCTGTGACAGAACACGAACTGTTTGCTACTCGCCGGCTACGCCACCTCGTCAGCGATGGTTCCAGTTTGAGTTCGGTACGATCCGGCTCGATTTCTGCTTAGAGCCCGTCTCACCCCTCCATTGAACGAGAACGGACGAGGCCTGCAGCGTCTGGAAGCCGGTCGTTCTCTATCAGTCTGTCGCCGGATCGGGTATCTCTGAACTGCCGTCCCTCGCGATGGCGAACCGCTGGATATTGAAGGCACAGTACAGTGCGATACTGCCAATGAGTGCGGAGACGACGAATGCGACTGACAGCCCGTGGACGGTCGCGCGGGACGTTTCGGCGAGTCCGAGCGCCTGTCGGATGGCGGCGATCGCGTGTTCGCTTCCGTCAACGGGGACGAGGATGTCGTCGTACATCTACCCGATCACTCCGAAGCCGAACTGAGCGAACGGCCAGAAGTAGTAGACGAGCACACCGGTGATGATCCCCGGCACCGTCGTGTAGATAGTTGCGACGATAGCAGCCTTCAGGTCAATGGCCATCAGCGGGAACAGGGCGTCACCATCCTGGCTGATCGCGTTGGCCGTCAACGCCGAGAACGGGATGGCCTCCTCGACGGCGTACAACTGTGCGAACACGATATGGGCCGCACAGCCGGGAATCAGCCCGATGAGCGCACCTCCGATAGGGGCGAGCACGCCCGCCGCCGCGGCAAGTCCCTGAATATCGAGCCCGGTAATCAGCAGCCCGTACTCATAGAGAAGGTAGCCGGCAATGACCCAGACAGTGACCATCGCAGTCTCCATGGCGGCGTGTTGAAACGTCTTGTAGAGCCTGTCTAAAAAACAATTTTGAGCCGAATTTCACGGAATTAGAACCGATTACAGCGTTTATTACGCCGATTTACCGGCAAGACAATCATTTTTGGACAGGCTCTGTACAGGCTCTCGAAGGACTCCCTGGCACGACCGGTTTCACCCTCACCGATGTAATGCTTCCCGACGAAGTACAGGTAGAACGAGAGAGTGGTGCCCACGAGGCCGGCGACCGTGAACAGTCCGTCGTACGTGAGCGCGAGCTCCCAGATCGGCTCTTGGGCACCTTGCGCGAGGTACATGATGCCAGCGACTAAGGCTCCCGAGAGGACGACCCACCAGAGGCCGTGGATTGCGTGGCTAATCCGTTCCATAAGGCTGGATTGCGGGAGGTAGCTCGGCAGGCTACTACCGTGGCCGTGATGGTCTGGACTCTCGTAGTCAGGTATACTTGGACCGCCCTCGGCAACACTCGTTGTGGCGAAGCCGCCGTCGGTCATCGGTTGACCGATGCGGTCAACCGCGCGGTCAACGCGGCCCACACCGAGTCCCCAGAGGTCGATAGCGTAGCCAAACAAGATTGCGGAGATAAACGCGAGTCCGTACGCGTACAGCGCCGCCTCGGGTGCGAGTGCGAGGATAATAAAGGCGGAGTCGCCCGCTGTCGCCGCAAGTGCTGCGACGACAGTTCCGAAGCTGACCGTCCCACGAATATACAGCGGCATCGCAATGATGGCACCACCACACCCCGGCGTCAGCCCCAGCAAGGCACCGGCGAGCGGCTGGGCCCGCTCATTCTCCTCAAGCAGTTTGGTGAGTTTCTCGTCGAACCGGTACTGGACGAGGCTAAACAGGAGGATGGTCGCACCGACAAAACACGAAACCTGGACAAATCCCTCGCGCCAGGAGCCGATGAAGATGTTGAGAATCTCCTGTACGGTGGGGCTAAACGCTCCCAATGGTAGCTGCAGCGGTATCATCTGTTGATTTCCTCTGCCGCGGTTCGCCTGTTGACCTGCCTACCTCCGTAGACGCTTGATCGATGGCCTCTGTTTTGAGTCTCTTCGTCTGCCGGACGTGTCGTCTGATGTCCTCATGAGTTTGTGAACAAGCCTCGGTGCCGCCCCTAAAAACAAAAAACTACTGGCCTAATTAATAGTTTAGATATATCTATTCTCTGCAGAGTCCTCTGATGAGGCACTCGAGACAATTCTCACTTTCTAGAGTACGCGACTCGTCCAACGTGGTGCAGTCGTTCGCTGGTGAGTATGATAACAACCGTACCGAGACAATAGACCGTGCAACCTCCTCAGCGCGATGGTTTGTAACTTACAGTCGTTCTGTTACAGTTGGTAGGTGGATCTCCCCCCTTATTCGCATTCGCGGTAGTTGGGGTGATATTAACCACCAGTTCACTGGGAAACGTGCTGTGGAGGACTGAAATTAAACGAGGAAAAGTGATTGAACCGTCGTGGGGGTTACTCTCTGTAATATGCCATATGAGCAACCCCCCGACCTGAGAAACGTCTGCATTGAGAGAACAAGTCTCAACTAATTCTGGCGGTGAGGCCGTTATTCGTCGAGAAGCGCCCGAAATGAATTCGCCGCGAGGAGACCGCCACTCGTCACGACCGCCCCCATCGCAATCACCGGGTTCAGCAAGCCCACAGCCGCGAGTGGAATCGTGATCGCGTTATAGAGAAGCGCCACCGCGTTGTTCTGCCTGACGCGGCGCCGGGCCGCAGCTGCGAGATCGAACGTCGTCTCGACTGCCGAGAGGTCGTCGTCAACGATGGAAACATCCGCGGCATCAGACGCGAGCGCAGTCCCACCACCGAGCGAAATCCCCAGATCGGCCGTCGCGAGGGCCGGGGCATCGTTCGTTCCATCGCCGACCATCGCGACCTGTCCCCGGGACTGGAGCCGGCGAATCGTCGCAGTCTTGCCCGTAGGCGGAACCCCTGCAAACACATGGTTGACTCCGGGGTGAGTGCTGAGGAAGTCAGTGGCGGCCTCGTCATCGCCGGTCAGAACCACGATCTCCATATCACGGGCACTCAGCTGCGTGAGCGTGTCGTCCCAGCCCGTTCGTGGCTCGTCGCCCACGACGATGACACCCTCCGCACGACCATCACGACCGACGATAACCGGAAGCCGCCCGACGTCACGAGCCGCTGTCGCCCGGGTTTCGATGCTGTCGCTCACCGACCACTCCTGATCCGTGAAAAGATCGAGATTGCCCACGAGAACCCGCGTGTCCTCGACAACCCCTTCGATCCCGGTCTCATGGCTCGTGAACTCGGAGATGCCCCCTGCTCGCTCGCGGTCGTCTTCATTCGCGACCCCACCATCGGCTCTGGGATCCTCACCGGCTTGCTCCTCCTGCGCAAATGCACTCACGATCGCGTCCGCCGCCGGATGTGATGCTCGTTGCTCAAGGTCTGCGACGGCCACCAACAGATCCGCCGGAGCATCCGCGTCGAGGACCTCCATCCGGCCGGTCGTGATGGTGCCTGTCTTGTCGAAGACGACGACGTCGACGTTCAGAAGGCGCTCGAAGACGGTTTCGTCGAACACGACGATGCCACGAGTCACTGCTTCCTCGATACTTGTTGCGACGGAGAGCGGCGTCGCGAGCCCGAGTGCCCATGGACACCCGACCAAGAGCACTGACAACGCCGTCAGGATGGCGAGCGGGACGCCAGCCCCACCAGGAGTGACCAGCCACCGGCGAGTACCGCTCCCCCTACGACGACTGGAATGACGAACGACGCGAACCGATCGGCCTGTCGCTGGACGCCGTGGTCCCCACTCTGGAGATTCCAGACCGACGTGATGAGCCGGTCGATACTGCTGGATGCACTGTCACTCACCGTGACTACAGCAGCGCCATTTGTGACGACCGCGCCGCCGACGAGGTCGTCACCTGCCCGCTTCTGGACCGGGAGCGACTCGCCCGTCACGACCGCCTCGTCGACCGTACACTCGCCTTCGACAAGCACCCCATCGACCGGGATGCGTTCGCCCTCACGGACGAGCACGCTCTCTCCTGGTTCGAGATCACTTACGTCGACCGTCGTCGTGGTCCCGTCGGCGTCGTATCGTCGGGCATCAGTAACCCGTGAAATGGTAAGGTTCGTCAGGCGGTCCATCGCCCGCTGCTTGCTCAGTGATTCGTAGAAGATCGCAGCCACCACGCTCGCGGCAACCACGATCGTTAGGTCGTAGAAGACGTCGATCCGCCCGAGGAGAAAGGCGAGCGTGCTGTACACGTAGGCGCTCACGACAGGGAGTGCGACGAGCAGGTCCGTGTTCGGTTGTCGCATCTTCAGACTGACATAGGCGCCCTGTAACAGCGGGAGGCCGGTGAACACCAGAACCACACCCGTCAGAACGAGAAAGAGCGGCAGAATCAACAGGCCATCTCCACCGCCGATCCCAGACGCACTCGCGTACATGCCAAGCGTCCCATCACCGAAGAACGACGAGAGCTGCGCCGGATAGAGAAGTACCGCATACGGGAGGAGCATGAACGTCCCGAAAATAACGCCCGCAGCGTAGCGAAACCCGAGCACCTCGTCGATGTCTCGTCTACCCGTCTCGTCTTGCCGCCGCGATTGCCCGACCGCAGTCGGTGCATTATCACTGCCACCGTCACGACGCGTTGCCGTATAGCCGAGCGGACTCAGCGACTCACAGAGGTCGTCCGCCGAGATGCTCGTGGGATCGTACTCGACGCGAATCGTCTCGGTGACGTAGCTCGCTGCAGCGTCGGTGACTCCCGCACAATCTTCAGCTATCGATTCCAGAAAGGCTTCACACGTCGCACAGTGCATCCCATCCACCTGCAGGAACACAGTGCGGGACTCCGTCTGAGATTGGCCAGTACTACTGTCGGAACGGAGACTCCCGGTACGGGCCGCATCCGGTTCCCTTCGCCCGGATTCCTCATGATTCTCTCCGCCCCTCTCACCGAGTGTTTGCTGAACATCTCGACATCCAGAGCAGCAGAACACGGTATCGCTGTCTCCGATGATCGGGTCACCCAGAATCTCTCGACCACAGAGCGCGCATGTAGCAGACTGGGAGTGAGGAGAAGACAGAATCACTCACCACCACTGGTCGGCATTGAGAACTCCGGATTGGTAGATGATGTGTCCCTCACCGAGGCTTGCCATTACCGGTGGCTTAGATGCGTAGATACTAAACGGTGTTCGATGGAAGTAGCTGCCTATGGAAATCTCGAGTATCGCAGTCGATGAGTCCGTCTCGACCGTCTTTCCCCCCGAACAACTGCGGGACGCCCTCACTGACATCGTCGACGTAGCAATCATCGATGCTAGCGCCGACTCACTCGAACCGTACGACGCTGTCGTCACGATGGCCTATCACGAGAGCTACCTCGAGGGAGTCGACTGGATACACTCGATTCAGGCCGGTGTGGATCGCTTCCCTTTCAACGAATTGCGCGAGCAGGGGGTGATCCTCACGAACAGCAGCGGCATCCACGGTCCGGCGGTCGGCGAGACTGTCGCGGGATACATGCTTTCGTTCGCACGTCGACTGCTGCCAGCCGTGAAATCGCAGACTCAGTGGGAGTGGTCGCCTCCCGCATGGGACGACGCATATACGCTGGCAGACGAGCGTTGTTGCATCGTCGGATTAGGGACGCTCGGACGGGGAATCGTGGACCGGGCGACCGCGCTCGGACTCGACGTCGTCGGCGTTCGTCGCTCCGGCGACCCTCTCGACGGGGTTCGAACGGTCTACACACCGGATGACCTCCATACAGCGATCCGGGATTCGAAGTTTGTTGTGCTCGCAGTACCGCTCGTCGACGAGACTCGCCATCTGATGTCCACCGAAGAATTCGCGACGATGCGAGACGATACAATTCTAATTAACGTCGCGCGTGGCCCTGTCGTCGACCAGGCGGCGCTCGTCGACGCCATCGAAGTTGGGGAGCTCGGTGGCGCTGCACTCGATGTCTTCGAGGCGGAACCGCTGCCCGAGGAGTCTCCACTCTGGGAGTTCGAGGAGGTTCTCATCACCCCCCACTGCGCGGGGTTCACCAAGGACTACTATCAGAATGTCGCGAATCTCGTCCGGGAGAACCTCGCCCACATTGACGCTGGCGAGGAACTCGTCAATCGGATCGTGTAGCCGAGTGGCTTGAGATTACGCAGATCGAACAGATCGAACAGAGGCACACGATAGACTTCCACTATAGCTGTTCAGTGATATGCTCCTTGAGCAGCGTCCGGTGACAGCGTTTCTGGTCGGTGTTTTCGAAACAGACGAAGACGAGGTGTTCACCATCACGAATCCGGTCCGTGAGTTCAGCGACTGCCTCCTGAGCATCCGCAGCTTCGGTGAGATGTGTTCGGTACCGGTCCTCGAATCCGACCTCGTCCCAGGCAGCATTATGGGCGCCTTCGTCACACATCCCCTGCATTTTGAAATCCTCGTGGCGCTGTTTGAACTCGTCGAGGAGGTCTGGGGGTGGACCGAGTGCCGGGTAGTTCTCGTCGATCGTCGTTCTGAACCAGCCAGTTGGCCGTCCTACCACACCCACGAGCGTAGCCTCCAGGGAGATGTCTACGAGATCATGCTGTAGCGCTGCGACGTACGTGTCCTCGAGGAGATCAGAGGTGGTCACGATCTCTGTCTTTGCCGTTTGGCGCCCAGCGTAGTCAACCTCCCGGTGGATGTCTATGGCCCCTGCCCGCTGGGGGTTTTGTGATAGTTCGCAGAGCGAGAATATGGCCGGCCTATTACTACTTCGGCGGTTGGGCGTGGATGGCGTTTCGGGCTCATTCACGAGCCTTGCTGTAGTGGCTACAGACTCGGCGAACGGCAGTTGCAGAGATTTCGAAGCCATATATCCCGAGGAGTGTCATCTTACTCGTCACAGAGGAAAGCAGTCATCTTCTCTTCAAAAGCGAGAGACTGCAACGACTTCGATCCAGTCCATGCTACTCGTTCATCGGCAACCGCCGAAGTAGTACTATGCTGTCAAGACTATCCAGCGGGCAGGACGACCGACATCGATTCGTGCAGCGGATTGACGCATTACTGCCGGAGTACGATCCAAATAGAGACTGCACGTCCAACAGGTATCGAATCAACGTCTGTCTGTCGATATCGAAAGCTATAGTCCGATTTGTGAGCAAGAGATAGAGGAATGTCGTGGATCTTGCTCTTCGTAGCTGGCCTGTTCGAGATCGCTTGGGCAATTGGCTTAGAGTATTCTGACGGGCTCTCAGAACCAATCCCGACAGCGGGTACAGTCATCGCGCTCATCATCAGCATGGTGTTACTCGCGAAAGCGATACAAAACCTGCCGATCGGGACCGCGTATGCTGTCTGGACGGGGATCGGCGCAGTTGGCACTGCCACGCTCGGCATCGTCTTATTCGACGAACCGGCGACGAGTGCCCGTCTCCTCTTCATCTCCGTGATCGTCTTCGGGATCGTTGGCCTCCACTTCGTCTCTGGAGGGCACTAACAACACGGCTCAAGTGTGTCATAGAACTCTTCGCAAGGGGTGATTTCACCTCGTTCCGGTGAATCACCCCTCAGTTGGTTTGCGGAATAGACCGACTGGCAATCATCCTATGTAGTCTGTGCTTGAACTGTCTCAACACAAATTCTCGATACCGTCTGGGAATTTCGAAACCCACCTCGATTCAACAGAGACAGAACGTCGATTCTTCGAGTCCTTCATACAGTCCGCCGGAAAGATACTTGAGCCCGGTATCGCAGGCGACCGTAACGACAGTGGCATCTGGCTCACGATTGGCGGCAATTTGCTGGGCAGCTGTAACGTTCATCCCGGTACTCGTTCCGACGAGTACCCCCTCTTCCCGCGCTATCTCGCGAACACATTCGATGCCATCCTCATTCGGGATTGTGTACACTCGGTCGTAGGCGTCGTCGTCAACCAGCGGTGGTGACCCGACGATTGCCGTCCCCTGTACACTGTGTTCACCAGTCGTTCCCTCTGTGAGGACCGGGGACTCTGCAGGCTCGACGACAGAGATCCGAACATCGGCATCGGCCTCGCAAAGTGCTCGGGCAGTACCCATCGCACAACCACCAGTACCGACGATCATAACAAACTCGTCGACGTCGGGTCGTTGATTGAGAATTTCGTTCCCGAACGCCTCGTACCCGTCGAGCTGGTCGTGATTCTCGAACTGGTTGGTGCAGTACGCGCCAGTCTGGTCACGGACCCTCAGCGCTTCTTCGCGGAGGTCGTCGAACAGTCCATCGTATGCGGTTCCATCGGGTGTTTCGATAAGATTGACCTGTGCTCCGAGTGCGCGCATCGAGGCAATCTTCTCGTCTGCGACGCAGTCCGCCGTGACGACGTGAAACGGGTGTCCGAGAACGGCACAGACGAATGCGAGACTCGTACCGGTGCTTCCACCGGTGAACTCAACGACGGGATCACCCGGTTCGAGGTCTCCCCGCTCCCGGGCGGCCTCGACTATGGCAAGTGCCATCCGGTCTTTGAGACTTCCCGTGGGATTTGCCCCCTCCCACTTTACAGAAATCGACGCCCCGTCATTGGGACGAAGTGAGGGAAGATCGACCATCGGTGTTTCACCGATTGCCTCTATCGTATTCGGATAGTTTCGAGAGCCCATACCGGAACGATTCCCAATCTATGAGGTTAGAGGTACCGGTTAGAGGCTTTGTGATCGTTGGATTGGGCTCGGGTCACTGCTTTCCATGTACTGATTATTTGCCGGACACCGCATATCGGTTTAAATATCCTCCTATGACATCTCACAGATCGGCAACTTGGCGTTCGGAGGAGTTACCAATCGTACTCTTGGTGAATCTGGCGACCTTCCTCGTTCAACAGCGGGCCGACAACGTCGCTGACGCCGTCCAGGATTTCCCCGCACCGAACTGTTGGCTCGCTTCCGGTGAACGCCGCGATTTCATCACTCCCGACACTGTAGACGACACGCTCGAACCCAGCTGTCGCCATCCCGCCCGCACACATCGGGCAGGGTTCAGTGCTCGTATACATCGCCATCGCAGCGCGCTCATCGGCATCGTACTCTCGGCACGCGCGGTACGCGAGATGGAGTTCGGGATGGCGGCGGATATCATCCTCCGTAATCTCGCGGTTCGAATCGCTCATGATGACTGTATCGTCGCGGACGAGCACGGAGCCGAACGGTTTGTCGCCACGAACAGTAGCCTCACGCGCGAGCTCGAAGGTTTCGCGCATATGTGCGTCGTGATCAAACTCGTCGAAGTTGGGAGCAGTCACAACTGTATAGTTGTCTTTGCCGATGGGATACGTGTTTGGAACGGCGATCGAAGATTTCGTCTGGACGGAGGACGGCTCCTATCGGGGGCTCATCCTTCGAGCGGTGATGACGTTGATTGTTGTGACAGAACACGAACTGTATTGCTACTCGTCGGCTACGAATCCTCGTCAGCGATGGTCCCAGACCGAGCCCGAGTGAGGAGCATGATTGCCGCTCCAAGCATCGCCGTATTCTTCAGGAACTGGATTTGCTCGGATCGCCTATCTCTATCTTCATGATTCCAGAAATCGTGCATCGTAGGTGTGATACCGAGGAACCACGCGACGATTGCCGCGGCGGCGAGTCGTGGTGCACGCCAGAGCATAATCCCTACACTACCCAGTAATAACATCCCACTCGCCGCTGGAACAAGGATATCGGGCAGCAGTACGTCCTTCGCCTCGGCGTATTCGATGCGACCATCTAACTCGCGGAGGTTCTCGGTGGCAGTATAGGCGAAGACGCCGCCGTACAGAAGCCGGCCGAGTCGTGACGGAGCCATTAAGAGTCCTCCGATCGTGGTTGGCATCGACTGCTTATTCGTTGCTCAGAGAGATTATTCACTACCGATTTGGATGTGGGGATTAGAGGGTGCTGGCTCATATCCATAGATTGGATCCTCTCGACGAGAAGCAATCGAAGTAGAGTGATCTCTGACTGCCGAAGATATCAGCGGCAACGACGAGAATATCCTGCCAGTGAATGTCGGGACCGATGCTCTCAATGCACGTGTTCCCCAGTGCCCGTTTCTATTCGTGAGCCGTCCACGTGAATGGGTTCGAGAATCTGGTCAATTGTCGTTCGACAATTTTTGTCCTACGACAACCGAACTCTGATTCGATTCCTCCTCCGAGAGAGTGACACAGTGACCAACACCGACCACGTCTCCGAAACGCTCACCCAGTGGTGGATGACCCTCGAAAGCGGCTGGCAGGCAGTCCTGCTCGGTTTCCTCGCACTCCTGGTCGTTTCTAATGGCGTTTCGATCCCGTGGTGATCGAATGAACCGAACGCTCTTCCCCGGCCTTGCGCTCCTCCTCGGGATCGGACTCACCGGACGGCTCGTTGCCACTGTCATCCCGGTGCACCACCTCATCATCACGATAGCCCTTGGACTCCTCATCGGGAATCTGTACGGGATTCCGGACTGGGCGCAGACTGCCGTCGGAACCCACAAGCTCTGGCTCGAACTCGGCATCGTCGTCATGGGTGCGAGCGTGGCGCTTGACCGCGTCATCGCGGCCGGGCCGGCGATCCTCTTGCTCGTTGTTGCCACGGTCATTACGACCATCGTCGTCATCGAACTCCTCGCACGGATCGTCTTCGTCATCCAAGAGGAAACCGGCTCGCTTCTCGCCGCCGGTTCGGGTATCTGTGGCGTGTCGGCTGTCGTCGCCATCGCCGAGAGCATCGCTGCTAACGATACCCGTATCGCATACGCCGCTGCGACCGTCCTCCTGTTCGATGCGACGACCCTCTTCGTCTATCCGCTCGTCGGCCATACACTCGGTCTCTCTGAGACAGTCTTCGGCATCTGGGCTGGTTTGACGATGTTCAGTACCGGACCTGTCACCGCTGCTGGTTTCGCGTTCTCGAAGACCGCTGGTGAGTGGGCACTCCTCGTGAAACTCACTCGAAATTCCTTAATCGGTCTCGTCGCCATCGCCTACGCCATCTACTACGCCCGCACAACCGCTGAGATCGAATCGAAGACTGTCACGGCGGACGGTGGAACTGCTGGAAGCGCCATCGAGTGGCGGTTCCTGTGGGACACGTTTCCGAAGTTCGTCATCGGCTTTCTCGCCTTGATGGTTGTCGCGAACCTCGGCTTTCTGAGCAACGCGGAGGTCACTTCGCTGGCGAATCTCTCCGACTGGGCGTTCCTCATCGCGTTCGCCGGGCTCGGACTCGATATCCAACTCGATGATCTCCGATCCACGGGGTACAAGCCGATTCTCGTGGTGCTCACTGGCCTCGTGATCGTTGCGACAGTGATGCTCTTGGTCGTACAAACGCTGTTCTGAGAAACCGGGAGCGCTTTTGTCGAGCGACAACTATCGACGTACGATGCGGGAGTTCACGTTTGCTATCGATTACGAGAAGGGCGTCGACCCTGTGATGGATGTCTTTCTTGATCATTCGACGCTTAGCGCGCACTCGCTCGACGCAGTCGTCGACGAACACGCTTTCTGGCGGATGGAGCACGTTACCGGTCCCGAGACGGCTCTTGACCGTCTCGAAGACATCCGATTCGACGACAGTTGCTGTGGGGAAGCGATCACCGAACAGCGGTGCGCGGCTGAACGCCATCACGACGTCGTAGAACGTTCGACGAACGAACTCGTCCTGTATTCGTACCTGGCAGATATCCGTCAGTGTGAGTCCGTTCATACGCTCGCCGGGAAGCATCTGCCCGATGGACTGATTTTCGAGACCCGGCAGCATGAAGGAACGTGCTGGTGGCGTGTTCTCATGCGCTCGGATGAGAAAATCGGCATCTTCTACGATGAACTCGGAGCGAGACTCCACAACGGGCTCTCGTTCAAGATGGGCCATCTCCGGGATGCCACTGAATGGCGACGGGAGCAGGTGACGGGTGGAACGCTCCCGGAAGAGCAGGAGACTGCGCTCCGCACAGCCGTCTCGGGGGGGTATTACGACCCGCCACGGGAAACGACGCTCGACGAACTCGCTGTCGAACTCGGCATCCCCCGGTCGACGCTCTCCTATCGGCTCCGACAAGCCGAGTCGAAACTCATCCACCGATACATCGATCAGGACGAAACCACGCGATGGCTCGAATAGCTCCGTCGGTGTGTGACAGCAGGAGATTAATGCGTGCGCCGACTAATCCACGGATATGACTACTTCTTCCACCGATGCAGTCGTCTCTGTCGGGTGGCTCGTCGACCGACTTGACGAGGTGCAGAAAGATGACCCGTCGATACGTTTACTTGAAGTCGACATCGATCCCAGCAACTACGAGCACGAACATATCCCCGGTGCGAGCAAGGTCGACTGGCGAACCGACCTTCAGGACCCGACGACCTTCGATGTGCCATCCGAAGCGGCGTTTGAAGAACTTCTGGGTGCGCTTGGCATCCGCCCCTATTCGACAGTCGTCATCTACGGAGATATGATGAACTGGTTCGCAGCGCACGCCTACTGGCTCTTCACGTACTACGGGCACGCGGACGTCCGTCTGCTCGACGGAGGACGGGATTTCTGGGAGGAGCGCGATGCGCCGCTCACGACCGAGGTGCCGGAGTTTACGTCGCAGTCGTACGTGGTCGATGAGAACCAGCTGGACATCCGAGCTGACCGTCCCGGTGTCATGGATGCGATCGAGAGGGAAACAGCACTCGTCGACGTGCGAACACCCGAGGAGTACCGTGGTGAGATACTCGCCCCGCCCGGGTGGAATGAGGGCGTCCAGCGTGGTGGGCATATTCCCGGTGCGCGTAATATTCCGTGGAATCAGGTCGTCGAGAGTACCGGCTGTTTCAAACCTGAAGGCGAACTCCGATCGATGTACAAAGAACACGGTATTGACGAAACCGAGGACGTGATCACGTACTGCCGCATCGGTGAACGGTCTGCACTGACATGGTTTGTTCTCCACGAGGTGCTCGGGTACGAGGACGTCCGGAACTACTACGGGTCATGGGTCGAGTGGGGGAACACAGTCGGGGCACCGATCGAGAAAGGCCAACGCGCGGCCATCAAACGAGAATAAGTCGGTTTATAAACATTGCTGACAAGAGATTCTCCGAGATCGAGTGATTCTGATGAAGAGCGGTTAAGATTCTGTAGCTCGGAGTTACCTACTGAGGAATGATTCCAAGTGACGGATAGGATGAAGGCTGTTCGTATGCATGAGTTCGGTTCGCCGGATGTTCTCATGTACGAGGATGCGCCCCGCCCGGACCTGCTCGATGATGACGTTCTCGTTCGGGTTCACGCAGCGGGTGTCAATCCAGTCGACTGGCGGATTCGCCAGGGAATGTCGATGGCGTCGATGCTGCCCGAGAATCCGTTTCCGCTCGTTCTCGGGATGGATGTTTCAGGCGTCGTCGAGGAGGTCGGCGCGTCAGTTACCGAATTTGAGACAGGCGACGCAGTGTTCGGTGTCAATGGGTTCCCGGAGTTGGGTTCCTATGCGGAGTATTCAGCCACACCTGCCAAGCAGCTAGCCCCGAAGCCTGAAACGCTCGATCACGGAGAGGCAGCTGGCGTGCCGGTCGTCGCACAGACCGCCTGGCAAGCGTTATTCGAGTATGCTAACTGCACGGCCGACCAGCGGGTCTTAATCCACGGCGCAGCCGGGGGCGTCGGGCACATGGCCGTCCAGTTGGCGAAGTGGAAAGGGGCAGAGGTAGTCGCTACGGCGTCGGGGTACAGCGAAGACTATCTCCGGGAGTTAGGCGTCGACGAGTTCGTGAACTACCGCAAAGAGCGCTTTGAGTCAGTGATTGGCGATGTCGATATCGTCGTGGATACAGTCGGGGGTGAAATCCCAGCACGCTCAGTTGACGTCCTCAAGGAACATGGGGTGCTCGTTTCAGTCGTTGGACAACCATCCGGAGCGCTCACCAACAACCACGACATCGATGTACAGGTGGTAAGTGGGCGGTCGAATTCCCCATCGCTGCTAACCACCATTAACGAACTGATTGACGCCGGGGAAGTACGTCCCACAATCAGTGCCGAATTCCCACTCGAAAATGCAGCTCAGGCACACGAAATAGGTGAGACAGAACACATACAAGGGAAACTCGTTCTCAACGTAGCGTGATTCGGCGTGTCGTACATTGAATTGGGATTTACAGCCAATATCGAGTGGAACTACCACCTCAATTCTTGTGACAATAATATTAGATCTAATCCTCCAACACCGATCAACGTGACCATCGCCCTGTAGCGGATGACTTACGGGGTGCACTTACCGAGAGAGTAATAGAACACATGGAATGGATACGGAAACTCCGGAACTCGCCAGCAGCAGCCGTGATTTTCGCGAGTACGCTCGTCGCTGTCATGGGTGTCTCACTCATCAGCCCTGTACTCCCAGCGGTACAGGAGGCGTGGAACATTTCGGAGGCACAAGCCAGCCTCTTGCTGTCGGCGTTCACGCTCCCCGGAATTTTTCTCACACTCCCGATTGGACTGCTAACCGACCGCATCGGTCGGAAACCGATTTTAATCCCGGCACTCATCGTCTTCGGACTCAGTGGGGGCGGTATCATTTTCATTTCCGATTTCACCCTGATTCTCGCATTGCGAGCGATCCAGGGCACGGCGAGTAGTGCGATCGCGATGCTCACTGTCACACTCCTCGGGGACCTCTATTCCGGTGAACAACGGCGAGTGCTGATTGGGACCAACGCGGCGATTCTCGCGGTGGGTGCTGCTGGCTATCCGCTCCTCGGCGGTGCGCTCGCAACAGTCGCTTGGTCGGCTCCCTTTGCGTGTTTCCTCCTCGCACTGCTCGTCGCTGTACCCGGCATAACCTTGCTCGAGGAACCACGGCGCGACGAGAACGATACGAATTCGAGTATCCGTGCGTTCCTCACTGGACCCACATCAATGACTCCGTTTGTCGTGCTTTATCTCGCAATCTTCGGTATCTTCGTCATCCTCTATGGTGCGCAACTCACTGCCGTTCCGTTTCTGCTCGCCAATGAATACCATCTCTCCTCAGCCGGTATCGGCGTTCTCGTGGGATTACCCGCGGTCACGATGGGAGCGACAGCAATGCAAGGTGATCGCGTGCTTCGGTCGCTCACGAGCTTCCAATCGATCGCGCTCGGATTCGTAAGTTACGGGGTCGGACTCGCCATCGTTGCCGTGGCGGACTCTATTTACGTCGTTGCTGGCGCACTCTTACTGTTCGGTCTCGGCCAGGGTCTCGCAGAACCGATTACCGATACTGCACTCAACGAACGAGCACCGGACGAATTTCGCGGGAGTATCATGAGTATTCGAACGAGCGTACTTCGACTTGGCACGACGGTCGGCCCGCCGCTTAGTGTCGGAGCTGCAACCGTCTTCGGGTATCAACGAACACTATTGGTTTCCGGCGCCGGTGCCTTTGTCATTGGAATAACTTGGTTCACAGCCAATCGTTTATGACATTTTTATACCCACTCATTCACCTATAGACAGGAAATTCTTTCCAAACCTAAACAGTGCTGTTTGGAAATATAATAGTGGAAGAATTATATTACTACTTTCACGTCGGTACTCGCTGAATCTGATTCACTTCGAAATTTATGGCGGTCGAAGAAGGAATGCACTGAATCCCGCAACGACCGCCAATACACCACCTACGAGGAACGTCATCGACCAGGATGTCATCGTGATGAGGACACCAGCGAGTACACCGCCAGCGACGCCCCCACCGACTTTTCCGAGATAGACCAACGCATAGTTAGTCGAAGAGTGTGCTTGGCCGTAGTAGTCACCGACGATGCTTGGAAAGAGGGCGAACTGCGGGCTCCAGAAGAACGTCGCAATGATGACGGCGAGGATGAATCCCAGACCGGAACCAATCTGTCCGAACCAGACGAGCAAGAACAAGCCAACTCCTGTCAAGATTGACGAAATTGCGATCGCCCACTTGCGGTTGACCCAATCGGAAACGCCGCCCACCACAACTCGACTGATCCCGCCGACAAGAGCGAGTACTGTTGCAGAGGCAGTTCCAACAACCGCTGTGAGTCCAAACTTCTGAGCAAACGAAACGACCTTTGCAGTCAGCATCAGTCCCGCCGTATTCACGAAGGCGAACATGCCCAGTAACGTCCAAAACTGCCACGTTCGAATCATCTCACGCCAGGTGAATCCTCCGTTCTCCGTCGTTACTGGGTCTCCAGCTGTCGCAGCGGTGGGCGACGTTTCTTTGTTCCAGCCAGTTGGTGGGTCACGGAGGACGACTGCGCCACAGATAACGCCGAACCCGATGAGGACGCCCATGTTTCTGAGGACGCTAGAATACGCCCCTGGTGTTGCATTGGCACGGATATAGGGAATGAATACGGCACTTCCAGCAGCAAACGCCATGGTTCCGATCCCGGTCGTGAGTCCTCGATAATCGGGGAACCACTTCAGCGCGGAATTGATTGCGACTGTATATACGATGCCGACACCCACGGCGCCGAGCGAATACAGCACATATATCTGCCAGATAGCAGTCGCGTACGCGAGCCCAAGGTAGCCGCCACCGGCGAGAACGCCGCCAAGAAGACTGATTCGACGGGGACCGTGATTATCTCGCCACCACCCGATAGGGAATTGTGAGAGCGATTGAAAGGCGACGAACAGCGTAAAGACGAGTCCAAGTGCCGGGAGTGGGATGGACAAGTCCGTTGCCAGTGGGCCCTCGATTGAGGACCAGACGTACTGGTACGGGCTGACCAACGCCATCATTACAGCTGCTGCGATGATTTGCCACCATCGAGAGAATCCAAGAATCTCTCGTGCACGCTCGGCGAGGCCACTCATCTGCTTGATGCCTCATTTCTGACCTCTTGGACAGTGAGTCGGGCTAATTGCTCGAAATCCACTGACTCCGGTGCGATATCGATCTCTAGCCCATTGTCACGTATCGCACGTCCCGTCGGAGCGCCGATTACGCCGATGACCGTTTCGTTTAACCCACGTTTGAGTTCCGCCGCATTGTCTTTTTCCATAGCAATCTCGAGGAAGTGGTCGACAGTTTTGGGTGACGTAAATAGTAGCCCATCCAATTGACCATCGATTGCAAGCGAGACTGATCGACCAGCTGTGTTCGGTTTCTCCAATCGGTATAACTGAGTTTCATGGACAGCTGCACCAGCTTCTTCTAGCCCTCGGACCAAGACATCGCTTCCATGTGCACTCCGGGCGATCTCGACGGTCTTCCCTCCAACCTCGTCTGCCAATTCCTCGACGAGTCCTGCGGAAGTGAACGTCGACGGGACCACATCAACCGAGTACGCCTGATTTCGTAGCGCGGTCGCGGTCTGTCGACCGATTGCACACACTGTCTCCCCATCTGGCTTCCATCCACGCTCTACAGCGAGTTCGACTCCAGTCGTACTGGTGAAGATGCAATACTCCGCCTCACGAGGCTGTTTCCCCGTCGGACAGATGGTCAGCATCGAATCTGCGATTGGTGTAACACCTAGTGATTGAAGATAGTGGATCGCCTCCTCAATACGAGTATCATCAGGGCGGAGGACAGCCACCGTCGGCTTGGGCATAGTAGATACTCCATCGTTGATGGCCTTGGGTGTACCGAGAATCACGCGACCGAATCCGAGTCTTCAAATCATCGGTCTGGTTATCCAAGTGCATGGACAACGACGACTCACACGACCATGTCGTCCCTGGGAGTGAAGAGGAACTCAATACGCCTGACGTTCAAGGCTACGACTTTCGCGGCGAGTTTGACTTCTACGAGATGCTCGACGCCTACGCAACGACGGGATTCCAAGCGACACAACTCGCGGAAGCTATCGATATCGCCAACCGCATGCAGGAGGCGGACGCCACTGTCTATCTCACGTTTACCTCGAACATCATTTCATCGGGATTACGGGAAATCGTCGCGTATCTTGTGCAAGAAGGATGCGTTGACGTTCTTATCACGACATCCGGTTCGCTGACCGAAGATGTCATCAAAACTTCCAAACCGTTCAAGATGGGCGAATGGAACGCAGACGAGGCAGCACTTCGTGAGCGCGGCATCAATCGGCTCGGTAATCTCTTCGTCCCATCCGATCGGTATGTGTGGTTAGAGGAGTATTTGAACGACTTTTTCGACGACTTCTTTGCGGAGGAGAAGGTCCGAACGCCAACGGCATTTGCACGAGAGTTAGGAAAGACGATTGACGACGAGGACTCGGTATTGAAGCAGGCAGCGGATAACGACGTGCCGGTGTACTGTCCGGCGCTGACTGACGCGGAGGTCGGGAACTTCCTCTATTATTATCGCCAGGGCCACGATTCAGACGTCGGTATCGAGATACTCGACGACTACGACTCACTCATCGAGGCCGGGTTGCTTGCAGACACGACGGGGCTCATTGCCGTCGGCGGTGGTGTTCCGAAACACCATGCGATCATGACGAACCTCTTTCGCGGCGGGGCGGATTACGTCGTTTACATCTCGACGGGGATGGAGGGTGATGGGTCGCTGTCGGGCGCACCACCGAACGAGGCAGTTTCATGGGGGAAAATCAAGGAAGAGCGAGCGAACTATACGCTGATCGAAGCAGAGGCGACACTGGTCTTCCCACTGCTTGTGGCCGGAGCTTTCAGGTAACTGCCGTTCTGGTCCTGACAACTCCAGTTAAAGATTGTTAGAGGTTGATTTAAACTTTATATTCAGTGGTTCCACTGTTAGAATCAATGGTTTGGTCTGTGCGGCTCGACGACGAGGAGCACGAAACAGAGCGATCAGACGGCGAAACTGAAAGTACTACCTGTTCAGAATTCGAATCGGGCAAGATCGTCCAACACTCTAGCCAAGGGGAACAAATCTGTGAAGAGTGCGGACTCGTTATCGAAGACGAGCTAGTGGACTCTGGCCCAGAATGGCGAGCATTCAACCATCAAGAACGCCAGGAGAAGTCGCGGGTCGATGCTCCAATCACCAACACGATCCATGATGAGGGCTTGACCACCCAAATCGAATGGAAGGATAAAGACGCATACGGTCGCGCAATTTCATCAAACGCTCTTGTGGCGAAGATTGTTGGTGACTCATAGCGCTGTTTCGAGGATGGTCTTGAGTGCTTCTTCTCCCGGTTTTCGCAAGACTTGATGGCGGAGTTGGAACGCTCTGAGATACGGCGTGAGCTTGTCCTTGGAGATACCTCGATGGGGCGAGAGCCAGGATCGCACCAGCGATCCGTGGCTCTCGCAGGTATTGACGTGAACGTCTCCAGCGACGTATTCACCGTCGCCGTGGACGACGTATTCGCGGGTGAAGGCGTCGTCTTCGCCAAGCGGTTCGTAGGCTCGAAAGCCATCGGTATAGACGGCTCCGTTGAATCACTAGACGGCGTCGGGGTACGGCAGTAGATCAAAGGAATTGAAGCGGGATAGTGGCGATTGCTATGAACGTCACCACCCGCTTCGCAGAGGAGTTTGTCTCGCTCGCAGAAAGTTATTCCGACGATGCTGGCGAACCTGCCGCCCCGGAAGGTGGCGGCAGGTTCGCAGAATACGCAATGATTTCGCTCCACGGGATGCGGATTTTCCTCGGCAAGTCCTACGAGATGAGTCTGGACATTCTCGCGACGATGACGCCAATACTCGGGGGGATCGGCCTTGAACCGGCCGATTTCCCTGATCCGTCTACGTTGTATAATTGGTTCGACCGAATTACGATCGACGTCTGGCGAATGCTACTGCGCCACTCGGCGCAGCTGCACAACGCGTCCGATCACGTTGTCGTTGACGCGACCTACTACGATCGATCAAGTGCGAGCAAGCATTACTGCCAACGAACGAATTACCGTGTTTAGACGATCGAAGCCACGAAACTCGTGGATACAGATTCGCAAGCGATCCTCGACGTCCACTGCACAACCCCAGTTGCCACAGCTTAGTCCTACTTCCACGGTTCCATCTGAACGAGTAGCACGGTCTCTTGGGAGGCAGTGCAGTCTATCGGTTTCGATTGACAGGCCAGGAGGACGTCATCGATTAGACATGCTTTCACCGCGAAGCCCGCGCGGGAACCCAGCATCCTGAATCGACCCAGACGCTACGGAGGGACTTCCTCTGTAACACCCGAAAACGACCTCGAACCGCCTTTTTGGCTAAACCGCGGAAGTAGGATTAGTTGAGGGTTCAATAATCAACCCCAATTGAATTGGTGGTTCGATTATCACCCGGCAGAGTTACCCTTATACACTTAGTATTGTTTTACCGAGCCCCGGTCACAGACCGGCGGCCTGATCATAATGAGAGACGTCGACATCGACTCCGACGAAGCAAGCCCCTACGAGTGTTTCGAGTGTGGCACCATCATCGTCGCAGAGGACAATCCCGGTACTTGTCCGGACTGTGGCGGCTCGATGCGCAATCGATGGACCCCTATTGAGTAACGATGGCTTCCCCATCCAGGCTTCCCGAGACACCCGCGGACTCAAGTGAGCCTGAGCCAGCCGTCGAGACGGCTCGCCGGCAGCTTCAACACGCCGCTGGCCACCTCGAGATCGATCCGAATATCGTCGAGCGCCTGAAGCATCCAACGAAGGTCCATGAAGTGAGGGTCCCCATCGAGCGCGATGATGGGACCGTCGAGATGTTTACCGGGTACCGGGCCCACCATGACAGTGTCCGCGGGCCCTACAAGGGCGGGCTCAGATACCATCCCGACGTGAGCCGGGATGAGTGCGTTGGTCTCGGGATGTGGATGACCTGGAAGTGTGCGGTGATGGATCTCCCCTTCGGCGGAGCCAAAGGCGGCATCGCCGTTGATCCCAAGCAACTTAGCAGCGACGAAAAGGAGCGTCTCACCCGGCGATTCGCCGAGGAGTTGCGGAACGTCATCGGTCCGACCATCGACATCCCCGCCCCTGACATGGGCACCGATCCCCAGACGATGGCATGGCTGATGGACGCCTACTCGATGCAGGAAGGCGAAACCATCGCGGGCGTCGTCACCGGCAAGCCCCCAGTGATCGGCGGCAGCGAAGGCCGCGAGGAGGCACCAGGTCGTAGTGTTGCCATTATCACACAGTTAGTTTGTGAACACTACGATCGTCCCCTTGAGGAGACGTCCGTCGCGGTCCAAGGCTACGGCAGCGTCGGATCAAACGCTGCCCGCCTGCTCGATGAGTGGGGTGCCACGATCGTCGCGATAAGCGACGTCAATGGTGCAATGTATGACCCCGACGGAATCGACACCAAATCGGTCCCCTCTCACGACGAGGAGCCCGAAGCCGTCACCGACCACGCCGACGACGTGATCACGAACGAGGAGTTGCTCACCCTGGACGTCGACGTGCTCATCCCCGCGGCCCTGGGCAACGTCATCACGGAGGACAACGCCGATTCGGTCGCCGCCGATATCGTCGTTGAGGGCGCGAACGGCCCCACGACCTCGACGGGGGACGCGATCCTCGCCGACCGGGGCGTCCAGGTGATCCCCGACATCCTCGCGAACGCAGGCGGGGTCACAGTGAGCTATTTCGAGTGGCTTCAGGATATCAACCGGCGAGCGTGGTCCTTACAACGGGTCAACGATGAACTCGAGGCGGAGATGCGCTCGGCCTGGCAGGCTGTTCGGGCTGAGTTCGAGGACCGAGAGGTCACTTGGCGCGATGCGGCCTACATCGTCGCGCTCTCGCGAGTCGGGGAAGCCCACGAAGTCCGAGGTCTCTGGCCATAACAGAGTGGACCTCCGCCTCCAGACGATCAATTTCTGGTTGACTCGCGTAAGGTCCACGCTCGGGTAACTGTTGGATGGGGTCGGTGCGTGAGTGAAGGCCCTAAGAGATCTGTTATCGGGCTGTGGTGACGACGTAGCCGTCGAAGTTGAGGATGACTGCCTGAGCAGTGTCACCGAAGATTGCCTTTCCCGTCGGACTGCGCCGGCGTCCTAAGAGGAAAACGTAGTCACAGCCGCGCTCCTCGGCAACCTCGATGATCGCGTCGGCACGGTCGCTGTCGTCGTCGACATACCGGCCGACGGCCTCGGTCTCGACGTCCCGATCGGTGAGCAGGTCGGTGATGGCGGTCTCGGCGACCTCCTGGGCATACGTCGCCGGCTCGACGCTGTACGAGGAGCCCTCCATGTCCGCGATGGCGCCCAGCACCTCGGCATCGTTCTGGTACTCCTCCTCAGTGACGACGGTTAGAACGGTAAGAGGAACTCCCGAGAGTTCTGCGAGCTCTCCGGCTTCCTCGATGACGTCGACGACACGATCACTTGAATCGGTGACCACGAGCGGTCGATCCATATCGATTGATGAGTGGACGATTATTAGAAGGTTGGGGCGGTTCGAGCCGGGAGCTGTTAATCGTCGGCGGAGGCTGTCTCGGGCCGGTAGCTCTCGCTGATCGCCTTCCACTTGCCGGTCCGAAACCGGAGGTAATTGATGGCCGCGGGGACGGTCGTCTCTGCGAGGAACGCGAGGTAGAGCCCCCAGTAACCCAGATCGGTCGTCGCGCCGAGATAGGCAAGGGGGATCGAGCCACCGAACATCCCAATGAACTGGCTGACGAACGGAACTCGCGTATCACCGCTTGCATCGAGGGGGCCAGCCGCCGCGCCCGCAACACCCTGAAAGATAACCGCAACGCAGGCCGCGTAGACAAGACTGACCGCGATCGGGACCTCGGGACTGGTCGGGTCGTCAGCGAACAAGCCGACGATCTCGGATGCGAAAGCGGCGACGATCAGTGCCGAGACGAGGTATGTCGCGACCGAAAACCGAATGATTTCCCTGCCGTAGGCCTCCGCGACTGCATCCTCGTTAGCGCCGAGGTGCTGACCAACGAGGCTTGACGCTGCGAGGCCAAAACCCCAGCCGGGTGTATTCATTAGTCCCCAGATGCGCCGCGCGATGACGAACGCTGCGACGGTCGTCTCCCCAAAGATGTCGAGGATGCCGAGCATGGGGAACTCGGCAGCGATCCACACGAGGTTGCGTGCGCCGACCGGTGCCCCGATCTCGACCAAGCCCCTGAGGGTAGCGGAGTCAACGTAGCTCCCGAACGGGTCGATCTGAACCGGGAAGTCGCCGATCCCGGGAAACTGCCCCCGAGAGAGTCCGGCAGCGAAGGCGACCGTCACGACGACGTTCGAGAGGACTGTCCCCAATGCGGCACCAGCGACTCCCCAGCCGAACCCAAAGATGAACACGGCGTTCAAGACGATGTTCGAGACAGCGCCACCGGCCCGGAGCTGCATCGCGGTGTAGGCGTCGTCAGCACCAATGAGGACGCGCCCACCCATGATGTTCAACCCGGCGAAGGGAACCGCAAGCGCGACGATCCCCAGATACCGCGCTCCTAATTCGATTGCGCGCTCGTTGCTACTCAACAGCGAGATCAACTCGTGGGGATAGAGCCAAAAGATCGCAGTAACCGGGAGGCTGATGAGCACGACGAGCAGCGTGCTCGCTCTGACCGCCAACCCGAGTTCCTCGCGGGCGTCGGCGCCGTACCGCTGAGAGACTAAAGCGATTGTCCCGCCGGCGACGCCGCCACCAACGACGAACGCGAGCCCGTAGAACGGGCCCGCAAAACCTACGCCTGCGACCGCCGACGTGCCGACGGCGACGCCGACCATCGCGACGTCGATTGCGCTCTTGGACATCCGGGCAAGCCCGGTGACGATCCGCGGCCAGGCGAGATCGGTCGTTCGAACCGCGCGCTCGTGGTCAATCAGACCGAGACGGGCGAGCCCGAGACCGATCGCGAGGATTACGAGTCGAAGCGGGTTTGGATAACGTGACACTACGTACTCTCTTCGCTCGGCTATCCCCGCGAAAGGCTCTTCGCGACCCGGCAAGAGCCACCGGGTCGTCACGGATGAGATCGGCTTTTACTTCGAACAGATCACCGTCGATAAGGTAAATTAGAGATGGGCGACGTCTGGTTCACCAATCAGATCGAGACGAGGCCGGCATCACAATCTCGATAATGCTTCAGTGAGATCCCAGAGGAGAGTCAGTCGCGCGGCGCCGTCCAGAAGGGGGCTGAGGCTGTCGAAGTCTGCCAGATCTCAACGGACGTGGCGGTCACTGGATAGGGCTCCCGGAACTAGATCAGGAAGTCAAGACGACGAAGCGGTGATCCATAGTTTCGGAAACCCACGGCTGGCGTTATCGACCGAACGAGAATCCTTCTTTGTATTTCGAGTCCATCTCATCCCTCCAGTTTTCAAATAATTAAATGTATAATAAAATTAGATCGTGATAGAATTTTTCACACACCTCGGCAACAACCCGTGAAGCGGCCACCTGTGAGGTAGGTATGTTCGCCGGTTTTCGGAACCAGTGGTAGGAGACCTCTCAACCGATAGTAGAAAACCTTCCAACTGTTCTATGACTCCCTATAAACATGCTAAGCTCAATAAGAGCGTGTCATAGAATACGCCTCATACCCTCTACCTGCGATTATACAGCCTTCATTTCGCGTATGACCCGGTGAGTCTCGTCAGTCCTGGATTTCATTCGGATCGAGATCGTGGATAATGACTGTTGGGAACTATTGTATGACACGCTCTCAATAACGAAACGGACTTCGAGAGCGACCGCACCGCAAGATCGGCATCGTCTAGCCTGTGAACGATCGACTTTTAATCCCGCGTTCATAGGAACTGAAAGAGTGGGAAAAAACGATCGAAAGGCGGTTCCTGACAACGAACGAGAAGCGCTCTTGACTATTGCTCGTGGAGCTATCATTACATCAGGGGGGATCTCAGGACAGCGAGCACTGACAACCGGTCTCGAAATTATCCTGGCACGAGGCCTTGGACCCACAGCCTATGGCGTGTACGCGATGGCATGGAGGATTGCACAGCTTCTCTCCCGGGTTGTGACGTTCGGAAGCGTGCCCTCACTCCAACGGTACGTCCCCGGGTACAAAGATGATCCCAAGCGTCAGGCAGGCGTAGTCGGGTTAGCGTACGCCACTACAGTCCTGTTCGGTCTCGGATTGGCAGTGAGCGTCTGGGTATCAGCGACGTGGATTAACGAACTCACTGTCGATCAGCCGGCGTTCGTGCCAACAATACGTGGGTTTGGCGTCCTCGTGGTAGTGCTCGGCGTCATCATGGTTGTCTCTGGGACGTTTCGTGCGGTCGGCTCTGCCCGTGGAGAGGTGGCATTCAATAAATTGCTTCGGCCGGGGATTCGACTGGTCTGTGCGACCGCGGCCCTTTCTTTGGGATACTCGGTCGTCGGTGTCACTGAGGCGATTGTGCTTGGCATAGGAATCCTGGCTGTTCTCGCTGTTCCGATCACGATTCGTTCAACAGGAATCATGCCATCCTTGCGTGGGGCCCGAAACGAGGCTCGGCAGTTCTACAAGTATGCGGCTCCCGTGGCGATGAGCAGCCTCGGAAAGATCTTTCAAAGCCGGATCGACGTACTGCTCGTCGGAGCTCTACTGACGACGGTTGCAGCAGGCGTATACAACGCCCTCCTCGTGTTGATCGCTATCGCGTGGATACCGCTCCGATCATTCAACCAGTTGTTGCCCCCGGTGGCCTCGGATCTGTACGCAAACGACCGAATCGCGTTACTCAATACTCTCTATACGTCCGTGACGCGGTTGATTATCACGACGCTCATCCCCATTCTCGCTGTCTTTCTCGTCTACGGAGAAGAGTTTCTCACACTCTTTGGGCCGACGTACACGCAGGGGTATATCCCGTTGATTGTTTATCTCGGCGGCGTGTTCGTCGGCAGTGCCGTCGGTGCGACCGGGTGGCTCATGATGATGACTGACCATCAATATGCTCGGATGATACTTGACTGGTTTCTCGCCGTCCTCAACGTCGTATTGACGTACATATTCATTGTGCAGTTCGGACTCGTCGGTGCCGCTCTCGGGACGTCGCTAGCGATTTCCGTCCAGAACGGGATTCAGGTGCTCCTATTACGACGATTCGAGGGGCTGTGGCCGTTCGATCGAACATTTTTCACCCCCATTGCGGCTGGAGGTATCACATTGGTCGTGATGATGGGGGTTCGAATGAGTGTATCTGGCAGTTTCGCTGTGGTCATTGGAAGTGTTAGTGGACTGGTTACCTATGTGCTGGCCCTCCACATACTCGGTGTCGATCCTCGGGATCGATTGGTTGTTCGAGAACTCCTCGATCAGTACCGGGCGGTTCTATTGAATCCGCAGAGGGCGTAGGATTCACTGTTTGACCGACTGTTCGACGTTGTAGACTGCGGCGATCAGCGTGATTCCTCCGAACTGACGGTACCAGGCCCGCGCTTGTACGGCGTAGTGATTCAGCTAAGTGTTGGGTATACTTACCGTAATTTGGGCCACTTGTACGATAAATAGTGGAGCACTGGGATTTGCGTGCTTATTCGGCGAGTCGCTGAGCGAGCAATCGGGCTAGTGGAGCCTCCAGTTAATCCGTACCCAGTTAGAGATCTGATCGATTGAGCGGAACTCTTGACAGCAGAGTACTTCCCGCGTGTTTGCCGTAGGACTCGCTACGTAACCGGGTAGGAACTTACTGGAGGGTCCACTAGTGCTGCCTCGTCACGTTCGAGTGCGATCGCCGACGCGACTGCAACCGCGTCGACGATACTCTCACACTCGTACTCACTCATAACCTCCGTAAGCTGCTCAAACACCTCGTCAGGGACTGTAATCGACGTATAGCCATCCGGTGGCATGTTTCGGCCTCGAATTGTTACGGTAAATTAACACCAGTTTACCGTAAACGACCATACCCAATTCTTCTGTGAATCACTATATCGCGCTCGCGTGGCCTGTTCACGCGCGGACGTGGTACCTGCGAGCAGGACAAGCCACCCGTCTTCATTTTGGCTGATCGCGGTACCGGCAACCGCTACGTGCTCCCAGCGAAAGCCGCGGACGAATCGACGATTCGACTCCTGCTTGCTGATCGCACAAAGGAGTCGCTAACCGTCTACACCGACGGCTTTCGAGCCTACGAACCGCCGCTTGACAAAGACGACGTCTTCGACCGCGAATTCGTCGTCCACGGCGACGGTGAATACGCCAATGGAGACGTTCACGTCAATACCTGCGAGACCCGCCATAGCTTCCTTCGACAGTGGCTGGCGAAGTTCAGGGGCGTCTCGAAGCACCACCTCCAGAAATACCTCGGCTTCCTCGCACTGAAACTCAACTCACCGGATGACTGGTTTGAGAAACTACTGTGTTACGATGTATCGGGATGAGCGGCTGACGTTTTGGCTATCAACCTCGGTTCTCAACTTAGAACAAATACAGAACCTATAATAATCCTCCCATACGGCTCTTAAGCAAATGGTTCCTGAGTCGACGACACGACGCCGAATGCTCGCCCTCTCCGGGGTCGCAGCTGTCTCCGGAATCGCCGGCTGCTCCGCCTTTAGCGGTGGCGACGAGGGGGAAAATCCCAACGAAACCGACAATGAGGGTAACGATACAAACGAGACTAGCGAAACCGACGACACCAACGAGACTGACGCCGGAAACGAAACAGAAGAGGACAACAGCACGGACGAGGGCAACGAGTCCGACGACACCGAGGGCGGGTACTCACTTTCCGTAACCGTCGAGACCGGGGACGGCGATCCGATCGAGGGAGCGACCGTCTGGCTTGAGGGCGACCAGCTCGCGGATGGAGACGCTCCCGAGGAGGCAGGTGACGCCGGGAACGAGACGACTGCCAACGAGACCAGAAACGAAACGGGCGCCAACGAGACCGGATCCGGTAACGAGACGGCTTCCGGCGGAGATACGGACACTTCTGGCGAGTACGAAAGCGAAACCGGCGGCGACGGCACGGTTGAGTTCACCGGGATAGCCGACGGCGAGTACACCGTCCTCGCCAGCGCCGAGGAATACGCGGACAACCAGGAAACCATCGAAATCGACGGTGACGACGCCGAGACGACGGTCCCCCTCGAGGAAGGTGGGAGCGACCTCGCCGTTGAGACAGAGTACAACAGCCGCGAGGAGTACGCTCAACCCGGCGACTCCTTCGACGACTTCGAGGACCTCTCGGCGTGGTCGATCACGGAAGGCAACGCCGAAGAGGACACCGACGTCTCCTTTACCGGCTCCCAGAGCGTCCGAATGTATACCGAAGAGGAGGGCGCGAACATGGTCATCGAGCGCGCCCTCGAAAGCGACAACCCGGACCTAACCGATCTAGACTTCTCGATGGCTGTCCGGACGACGACCCCGAACAATATCGCCGTCGAACTCCGGTTCGTCGACGTCTACGGCAGCGCCCGAACCTATCAGCTCCGCTCGATCACGTATCGCGGAGACGATCCTGGCTGGTTCCGCATCTCTCCCGGTGTCGTCGCCGAAGACGAGTATCCTCCCGAGATGGACTTCCTCTCGACCCTCGAGGTCCGGGTCCACCATACAGGCGAGGAAGCCGAGGTCTGGGTCGACGACATCCGTACCCACGACCAACCCGATTCTGGCTACGTCATACTTAGCTGGGACGACGGGACGCGGGGGTTTTACGACGAAGCTTCACCGCTGCATGATGAGTACGGTGTCAACGCAGCCCAATCAGTCGTTCGCCAGTGGATCATCGGCGGCCGCGAGGACGTGATGACCCGCGGGGAACTCTTAGAACGCCAGGAGGCCGGCGACCAGATCGTCGGCCACGGCTCCCACCTCCGCCTTGGAGAGATGAACCCCGACGAACTTAGGGACACCATCGAAACCGACAAGCAGTTCAAGGTCAACAGCGGCTTCGAGAACGCGAACTTCCTCACATTCCCCCATAACGACTTCGACGCGACCGTTCTCGACATCGTCAGCGATTATTACTATGCTGGCGGCTTCAACCAGTCCGGAAACACCAATCTCACGGGCGTCTACGGCTTCGACCCCCTCGTCCTCCCCCGGACGATCGGGTACGACTTAGCAACTTGTAAGGAATGTGTCGATATTGCGGCCAAATACAACCAGTGTACGATCCTCAACTTCCACGACTTCGACCTCGATAACACCATCAATGGGGGTGAGTACGAGGAATTCCTCCAATACATCACCAACACCGATAACGTCGAGGTGATCACCTTCGACGACCTCTGGCAGATGCGGACCGAGAATCATTAATCGGCCAGCTCCACGCAACTGGCCCAAGCGATTTAGCTCCGGTATCGACGGCGAATAGCCCCGTGGGAAGCGTCACACAGTTGATCGCGTGATCGACCACATGATCGTCGTCATCCCGATCACGACCGTGAGGTACGATCGGATCGGCGGAGGTCATCTGGTCCGCCTCTCGAAGACCGACCCCGGAGACGCCGGTGAGACGAAACCCATTACCTCGTTAGGCCAATAGCCGAAACAAGAACCGGACCGTGGACGTACTAAGGTTCCTCGGGGTCGACGTGGCGCTGTTCTTAGTTATCGGCCTCCTCGCCGGCGCCCATTGCCTCGGGATGTGTGGCCCGCTCGTGACGATCTACTCTGACCGGATGGATCGGAACCGGAAGAACCGCGAGAGCCGCGGGGCTCACCTCACGACGTTCGAGGTCAGCCAGCATGCGCTGTTCAATCTCGGGCGGGCGGCGAGTTGCACCATTATCGGGGCCCCTTCGCACGCTCGGCGGCATACTATTCGTTACGACCGAGTCGGTGACTGCGGCGTTCGAACTGTTTCGTGGCAGCGTCGGCCTGCTCGTCGGCGGCTTCGTCATCACGACCGGGATCTACTATCTGGCCGGGCGGACCACCGGGGGGCTCTCGATTCCCAGCCTCGAACGGGTGAGCGGTTGGCTGCTCGCACACGTCGACTGCCTTGCGAACGGGCCGGGGATCGTCGCTCTCGGGGCGGTCCATGGACTGCTTCCCTGTCCCGTGCTCTATCCCGCCTATCTCTATGCGTTCACGACCGGCTCGCCAACCGGCGGCGCAATCGCCCTCGCCGCTCTCGGAGTCGGGACCATCCCGACTGTGTTCGCTTACGGACAGTCATCGAGTCCGTCGACGCCGTTCACCGCCGGCGGGTCCACCGGCTGCTCGGGATCCCCTTCGTTGCACTCGGTTACATCCTCTTTGCTCACGGATTGATGAGCATCGGAATCCATGTACCCCATCCCAGCTTCCCGTTTTACGACGGGGTCGACGTCTCCGGCATGGCCGGGGCGGTCACACCAACCACTGATAGGGTCGGTCATAACGATTTTTCGGTGATCGATCGACCCGTTCTGGCGCTCATCGGTAAAGGATTACAACCGACCCTATGAAACCACACCAAGATGACCGATTACAGAAACGCCGCCGGCTGTACGCTGTGTGAACTTCCCGTCACAGGAGGCCACGTCACTGACGACGAGGGGAACCGCTTCTATTTTACGGGCTGTCGGGACGTCCACGACGCGCTCGGGGACGTCGAGGACATCGCGGCCAAAGAGATCCGTCGCGAACGCTCGGAGGGGACCGATCGGGAGGTCCCCGACGACCACGAGGGGCCTGTCTCAAGGTCCACGAGATGCACTGTGCGACCTGTGAGGCGTTCATCGAGTCAGCCGCGACGCGACCGAGGGCATGAGCAACACCGACTCGAGCTACGTGACCGACACGGTCCGGATCGACCACGACCCCAACGTCGTCTCCGAGTCCGAGCTCCAGGAGGCGATCAGCGGACTCGGCTACACCTATTGATCAGCGTTCGGGATTACTGCTGGGAGTCGAGCCACCAAAGCGTATGAACGCGTATGCAAGCGACAGCGTTGCGAGCATCCCCGCGACGGTAGCGATTACGAGCGTCCAAGCCGCGTCGGGGACGAGCTGGATTGGGCCTTCGGCTGTCGAGCCCGCCCCGGAACTGACGGTGATGGTACCGACCATCCCGAGACTCGCGTGAGGGTCACACTGGTACTCGTACTCGCCTTCTACGTCGAACGTGGACTGGAAGGAGAAATCCCCGCTCTCCAAAGGCATATGACCCTCCCAGTTGGCTTCACCCGGCTGGGACGTCGGGTTGACGTTGTGCTGGTTTGCGGTGCCTTGCCAGGCCCATTCCACGGTCGTTCCCGGTTCGATCGCGAGTTCCTCGGGTTCGAACGCGTTGTCCACGACGTTGACCGTCTCTGTCGCTCCACCCCCACCACCGCCGGTCTCGTTGCCACCGCCTCCGGTCTTATTACCACTGTCACTTCCGTTGCCGCTCGCTTCCCCACTGCCGCCCTCGCCACCGCTCTCGTTTCCTTCCTGTTGGGCTCCGACGGGGGCCATCGCAGTCGTACCAACACCGGCACCGAGCACGCCGCTGACCGCTCTGAGCAGTTCCCGTCTGTACATACATCATCGTCCGGGCAGGATTTTCATAGGCCTTGTGCCCTTTTCGACAATCAAACCAGATCTGGGTTATACGCGTCTTCAATAGTGTCATGCATGGACCGGCGTTCCTATCTTCGCGGTACTGTGGCCGTCGGATCGATTCTTGGAGCAGGATGTCTCAGTACGTTTCGCGATTCTGGCCCGACGGTCCTCGACAAACCAGAGTGGCGACGAGCGGAGAGCGAGGCCCTCTCGTTTCCGGCGTTCGATCAGCAGCTTCCCGAGGTGACGCTCCCATCGCCGTTGCACGATCGCGAGGTGACGACGACGGAGTTCAACAGCGAGCGGCACGTCCTCGTCACGTTCGTCTTTACCCGCTGTATGGGCCCCTGTCCGGTACTCACCAGCAATTTAGCACAGGTCCAGGTGGACGCCGCCGAAAACGGGTACGAACACGAGATCGCTCTCCTTCCGATCACCTTCGATCCCCAGTTCGATACTGCCGAGCGCCTCCGGACGTTCAGTGCGGATCGAGGTGCCGATCCCGTGGCCGACAACTGGCAGTTCCTTCGCCCGCCGTCGTTCGATCGTGCGATCGACGTCGTCAACGGGATCTTCGGCGTCGGCGTCAAGAAGACCGAGACGTATGACCAGAAATCTCGAGAAGGCCACAGTGACACCCAGACAGATGGCGACCAGCAGAGTACGGAACACGATGGCAGCAACGCACCGTTCGTTCACATCGTCCTGACGCTGCTCGTCAACCGGGATGGATACGTTGAACGCGCCTACGACGGGAGCAACACGCCGACGCCGGCGGCACTCATCGACGATCTCGAGACCGTGCGGAACGGCTTCAACTAACCGTAGTTACGAATAGCCGCTGAAGAGCCCGTTTCATCTCTGGCCCATTCGAGAACGCCCACTTGGATTTATCTCGGATACTTTTACCGCGGAGTGAGTGATTGTCAGTCCGTATCTGATTGCTCTATAGCGGTTCGCTCTGAGACATCAGATAGGCGTAGTCACGACCCTACCGAGGCAGATGCCTCGGAGCTTCGCGCTGAAGCCTTGACAGCTACCGTTTAGATAATGACCCTGGAGTCCACGAGCCGTCGAAGTCATCGTGAACGAATGGTTTCGCATCAGTCCCAGCGTACGTTCCGACGACCTGTCCATCGCCTTCGAGGTAGTACTGGTACGTGGTGAGCCCTTCGAGACCAACGGGACCACGTGCGTGTATCTTCCATGAGCCACAGATTCCGCAGCAGGAAGCTCACGAGGACGAACAACAACCGAACGACTGGATCAGTCGTGCTTGTCCGTGCACGCACTTCGCGCATCGTCCGGAACGCTGTCTCAATCGCTGAGCGTTTCTGGTAGAGGGCTTCGACTTCTTTCGGCGTGCGATCGGCCAGATCGCACGCCACGTATGCCCGGACGAGCAAGCCGTGTTTTCCTCGGTTTCGCTGTTGGTAGGAGACACAGACCGCGAGCGAGAAGCGTAATTCCCGCTCGCTCCCCTCGTACATCACGTACTCCGTCCAGTAGGAAACCGTCGTGTCCAGTTTTGCGGCCATCTGTTTCCCACGGCGGATGACCGGAAGAGCGACTGGTGCAACTGCATCCAGTCGCTCGATCGACGCGCCGGCGTAGAACCCGCGGTCGACAAGGAGGGCAGCAATCTCGAACGGAAGGGCTGCGACGTGGTCGAGCAGTCGCTCGACCGCGTCGCTCTTCGGTTCGTCACTCCGGATGGGTGTGACCGCGACGATGAGCGGTTTCGCCCGACAGAGGACGAATCCAGCGAGGTAGCGATGGCACTGGGAGGTGCCATCGCGGGGTTTCGTATGGCAGAGTTCGCCAGCGTCAGCGTGTGGACAGCCGTGGTAGTGGATATCGACGAAATCGAGGCAGATGATCCTCGGCGCCGGGCCGAGGATCATCGCCGTCTGTTGGACGAAGAGGTCATTGACGAGTGCTTCCAGTTCAGCAGGCCGAACGGTGTGAAGCTGTGCAAGCGTGTAGTCGTCAGAGTACGTTCTCCGGGTAGTGTCGGTGACAGCTTTGATTGATTTCTGGTCGACAGCGGCTTGGAGGAGCGTCTCTCGGATGATCCCAGAGTCGAAGGCTGCGGCTTCGACTCCGGGAATCGGTACCTCTGCGAGCAGACCCAGCGCTAACGTTTCAAGCTCAGAGGCCGTAAGAACGGTGTCTGGATGATAGAGAAATTCCATACATCCATCCAGACGCTCTCTCAGAATGTAATCTCATCAGTCCTGACTACGTTCTGATTCGATGTGAACTACCGAGTATACACGCCGCCGACATCGGTGAGCGTTATCAACAGGTCCGCATTGAGGCCAATCGCGACCGACGAAGACAACATATCGTTATCACCGATGCGAAGTTCCTCGGTCGCAACGGCATCATTTTCATTGATGACCGGGACGATATCCCATTCGAATAATGTCTCGATGGTATTCGTGAAATTGGTGAACCGGCCAGGATTCTCGGGATCGGTCTCTGTCAGAAGGATCTGTGCAACGGTCTGGTTGAACCTCTCGAAGCTCTCCGTGTATCCCCGCATGAGTTGTGGTTGCCCAATTGTTGACAGTGCCTGTGATTCCTCGACCGTTTCGTCTGTGAGGTTGAGCAACCCATTCCCTGTCCCGACCGCTCCAGAAGACACGAGCAGGAACTGTTTTCCTTACTTTGCTGATCCCGACGGTCACCTCTGGGAAGCTACGTGTCCAGATCTCACCACAGACTAACCCAGGCCGTCTCCAATCCTCAGGAAAGATACAGCGACCGTACTCACCGATAGAGTCGATATCGACATCGCCCTTCCCGGTATCGATAAATTGTGGGACGGTCTTGACCGGTTGGATGGTCTCTCAACGGATAGAGAGGAGTGCAATTACGACTCAGAAGATAGCAATCATTCAGTGACCGTAGCCACCCCCTTCGATTGGTCCCTGAAAGACCCCATATAGGAACTTGAAGTACCATAATACCAATACTAGAACTGGGAGTCCTAGAACCGTCACGAGATTGAGCGCAAGTGGCGAGACGATGGTTCCTTCAATCGTATATCCACCTGCTGGATAGATCGTTGGGGACAGGAGGACGGCGATGAGTGATCCGAGTAATCCTGAGAGCGTTAGTGTACTTCCGAACCAGAGACGGGCGCGATCACGGTGAGCTAATAGGATGCCACCTACGCCGACCACGACTGTCAGTCCGACGATCACTGGGGTCGGCGCCGCCAAGAGCTGGTCAGGGACGCTAGCACTGTCGTCTGTGAAGGCGACGCCGAGCAATGCGACGACTGCGAGCAGGTAAGCGACCGTCGCCGCGATACCATAGCGACGCATTTCCGCACGCAACGAGCCTCGAGTCTTCATCGCTAGGAATGCCGCGCCGCTTGACACGGACAGTGAGGCCACGACGAGGCTTGTGAGTAGACTGGGGATCCCGAGCGTCCCGCTCGCGAACATCCAGCTTCCGACGAGAGCACCGAAAAGGATCGGTGCGAGCGTGCTGCCCGCCACGAAGAACCGATCACATGTACGTCGCCATTGGTCGTCGTCTCGATGTTCTCGGAGCTCGGGAGCGACTCCGCGGAAAATAAGTGCGATGACGATTGCGAGCGACAGCAGGTAGTGCTCGCTCAACAGTTGGGAGTACACTGGCGGGAACGCTGCGAGGAGTGTCGTCCCGAACGCGACGATCCAGACCTCGTTGGCGTCCCAGATCGGTCCGAACGCTGAGAGCAGCGTTTCGCGGTCGTCCTCGTCGGTCCGGGTGGCGTACAGGATCCCGATCCCAAAATCGAAGCCGTCGAGTGCGACGTACATCGTGAGACAGAAAAGCACGACGCCGAACCAGATCATCGGCAGCATGGGGTGAAGATACTGGTCCACGGGGAGAAAGGCGACCTCAGCGAAGGCGACCTCAGTCATCACTACTCACCACCGGGAGGCTCTCCCAGACGGAATCATGCCCTGACTCGTCGTCGGCGAGTCGGGTCCGTTCACCTTCGATCAACGACGCCAAGACGTAGATGAACGCCCCAATTAAGGCGAGATAGAGGACTACGAACCCGACGAGCGTTATGGTCACCTCACCAGAGGTCAACGATGTCGACACCGCCTCCTCCGTTCGAAGGGTACCCTGGATCACCCAGGGTTGGCGACCGATTTCCGTGACGTACCAGCCGGTGAGCATAGCGGCGAACCCGAGTGGGGACGCAAGCATCATCGCTTGCAGAAACCGGTCGCTCTCAGTAAGCGTTCCCCGCCAGAGAAGCTTGCCTCCCCAGAGCGCGAGGCCGATGAACAGAAAGCCCAGCCCCACCATGAATCGGAATGCCCAGAACACGAGGGCAACCGGCGGAATTTCCTCGTACTCGTTGAGACCGAGTACCTCGGCGTCAGCGTCACCACCGCTGGCGAGATACGAGCCGATTCCCGGTAAACTGATCGTCCAGAGGTTTTCCGCGCGGGGATCGAGAAGTGCGTCAGGACTCGCTGGGATCGCGATGAGATGGAGATCGGCCTGCCCGGTATCGTAGTGGGCCTCCATCGCGGCGAACTTCTGGGGCTGGGTGTCCTCGACATGGCGTGCGTAGGCGTCCCCGTGTATCGCCTGGAACGGTGCCGAAATCAGCAGGATGACGATTGCGAGCCGGAGAGCCGTCGCCCACTCGACGGCGTCCCGGTTCGACCAGAGGAAGTACGCCGAGATCCCGGCGACGCCGAGGGCGACTGCGATGACCGCTGCGTTCATCATGTGTGTAAACATCCACGGGAATCGCGGAGTCAGGAAGGCCGCGACCGGGTCTGTCAGCTGTGCGACCGTTCGCCCGTTTCGTTCGACGAGTTCGAACCCCTGGGGCGTCTGCATCCAAGCGTTGACGACGAGGATCCAAAACCCCGAGAGCCAGGCACCGACTCCGACGAGGACCGACGACAAAACGTAGGTTCGGTCGGAGACACGCTCGCGGCCGAACAATAAGACCCCAAGGAAGACAGCCTCGAGGAAGAACGCCATCTTCGCCTCGAACGCCAGTGGTCCCCCGATTAACTCGCCGGCGACCTCCGAGAAAACCGGGAAGTTCGTTCCGAACTGGAAGCTCATCGGGATGCCAGTGACCGTCCCCATGACGAACCCAATTGCGAAGATGGCTACCCAGAACTCTCGCAGTCGAGCGTAGCGCTTGCCTCCTTGGCGGACATCTTTCCATGTGAAATATATGATGAACGGCGCCAGACCGATTGAGAGCGAGGCAAAGAGGATGTGGACGCTGATCGTCCAGCCGAACTGTAGTCGACTCCCCAATTCGGGTGGGAGGAAGGTAACCACCGGGCCAAGAGCGACTCCCGTGTCGAGGACGGTCGTCGCGACTAGTGATGAGATTGAATTCATCAGTCACCAAGATCCACAAAGATGGAGCCCTTTCCCTATGAGAGATGCAGTATGAGTCGTTGCAGTAACATTCGAGATCGGTTGGTCACAACTCATTGGTGGCCCTTGGTTTTCGACCTACTAGAGAGGATATCCGATTCCCATGGTCTGGGAATCGGGAGAGGGTGGAACACTTTCTGGCCGTAATTGGTGGGCTCCCTCACAGTGGGGTGAACTGATGCTTTATCAAGAAATTCGCGTCGTATCTGTATTGTTTAGATGTGATAGTGTTGGTCGCAATCCCGCCGAGATTCCACACAACAACGTGTCAAAAACCCTGCGTATGGAATATTTATTCTGACTCCAATTCATGAATCAATATATCATCTTCATGATAAATATCGCACATATGCCGAAAAAAGATTACTAGAGAGCCTGTCCAAGAAACATTGACAGAGAACCCACATGACGTAGACCTTACCTAGTAGAAACTCCTGTATAGCGTAAGGATTCACCCGTGACGTTCGTTTTATCCGATACGATCAAGATCAGCAACACCTTCTACCAAAGAACGTCGCGGAGTGGGTCGAAGAGGATAGCCTCGAACGCTACGTTTCCGACGTTATCGATCATCTCGACAACGAGGGCCGGCTCGACCCATTCTATCCGGACAATCGGGAGGACGGCTGCGGGCGGCCGTCCTTCCATCCCGTGATGATGCTCAAAGTTCTCGTCTTCGGCTACTGCATCGGCATCCGTAGCTCCCGGAAACTCGACCGCCTCCTCGAACGCGATATCGCCTTTCGCTACCTCGCTGCGAATCAACAGCCCGACTTCCGTACGATCAGCCTCTTTCGGAAGAACCACCGCGAGGAGTTCGAGCACCTCTTCGTCGAGATCCTTCGCCTCTGCCGAGAAGCTGGCATGGCTGAGATGGGCGAAGTCGCCCTGGACGCGACGGCCGTCCAGGGCGACGCGGCCCTCGACCAAAACCGGACTCGTGAGCAGATTACCGAAGAGATCCACGACATCCTTGAGGAGGCTGCCGAGGTCGACGAAGGCGAAGACGACGAATACGGACCAGAACAACGCGGAGACGAGCTCCCGGAGGAACTCCGGGAGCAAGAGGACCGGCTGAATCGATTGCGGGAAACCAGGGACCGACTCAACGCCACCGAACAGCAGCTCAAGGAGGAGCAAGCCCAGAAGATCTGCCAGAGAGAACAGGAAGAGAAAGAATCAGGCCAGAAGAAACGTGGCCGGAAGCCCACACCTCCGGAGGAGGTGGAGCTTCCGGAGGACTCGAGGGCAAACACGACAGATCCAGCGAGTCAAACGCTCAAAACCAGCACCGGCTGGAAACAGGGCTACAACGGCCAAACAATGGTGGACTGCGACACACAGGTCATCGTCGCTCAGGAGATCACTACTGACGCAAACGACGTCCAGCAGCTCAAGCCGATGCTGGAGACTTGCGAGGAAGTGAACGGCAAGCGCCCGGAGAAGGCGCTTGCCGACGCTGGGTATTGGAGCAAAGCGAACGCGAAGTTAGCCGATGAGCAACTGGAACTGTTCATCGCGACGACCAAAGACTGGAAGCGACGGAAAGAACTCCGGGAAGCGGATCCGCCACGAGGGCGGATCCCCAAGTGGTACGGGCTGAAAGAACGCATGGAGCGAAAACTCCGGACGAAACGGGGCAAAGGCATCTACTCCAAGCGCAGCCAGAGCGTCGAGGCAGTGTTCGGTCAGCACGTCACCCGCGGCTGCGACCGATTCCTGTTACGCGGGGAGGTGGGAGCACAAGCGGAGTGGTCGTTGGTTTCGGCGACGCACAACCTGTTGAAGCTGTGGCGGTCCGGCCAGGGATCGGACAGCCACGAAGTGGCGGACGCGATCGCCGGGTGACTGGGCTCGGTTCTCTTTATTGCCGACGGGTGAATCGATCTGTCGCAGCGTGCAGCGGTATCTTCAGCTACCGTCAGGAGAACCGGTGAGGCGGAATTCTTAGACAGGCTCATATACCTCGGCTATATCCTGTAGCGTGGCTTTGTCGCTCTGCTTCATGGCCTCGCCTTCGGCCACAAAATGGAACTCGGCGGTTTCGGTCGCGAGGCTACAGCGGGGAGCGGATGTGAGGTTTCCGGTCTTTCGTGTGGTTGCTCCCGAACAGAAGTACAGCGCGTTGGTAAACCAGACGGCGAGCAAGGGCCGGGTGTGAGGCCGACCGTCCGGATGCACTGTTGCCAGCCAGTAGTAGTCTGCCTTAGCAAACTGCCTGCGTGCATCCGCCCACCCAGTCACACCCTCAGTAGTGTTTCCGAGTGACTGTGCTTCGGGTCGCTCTGTTTCAGCCATTACTGTTGGTCCTTCGCTCGCTAACTACATAATACAGCGCGACGAGCGGCTAATGCCCTTGTCCACTATCGGTAGAAACTCCTCCGTCCTCTCGCGTCTAACTTCTATCTGATTTTGGTATACGTCAGGTCGAAATCGTGCTCCCATTCAGTATCGTCCTCTGACTTCTCCCAGCTGCCAGTGATCGTATTGCCATCACCGGTAAAGGTCCCAGTAAAACGTTGTGAGAACCCCGGTGCTTCTCGCCAGAGTTCCCATTCGCCGTCGCTCAGAGTCATTTGATACGTACGGAAGACGCCGCGGGCATCCGAATAGAGCATCGTGCACTGTTCGCTTGAATCGTCTACCCCGATAATGGAGACGGTAGGAAGTGGTGAGTTTTCGGCCATTTCGGCGGGCATTTCCGACATATCCTCTGCCTCTCCGCGATACACGAGGAAGGCCCCATCCTCTATCCAATCGAACGTCGCGCGTCCACCCGGAAATGTTTGCCCGTCAATCGACAGTGCCATCTCCCATTCCCCAACGAATGCGTTTAATCGGTCGAGTCCTGGATTCGATTCAGCTGCCATCGTACGATGTACGTCTGCCAGCTGCTTAACAAGAGCTCCGGTAAAGGGCTGATGGCACTTAGGAGGCTCAGGCAACGCGAGAAATACGTTCAGGACAGGGCGAAACGTTCTGGTCGTCCTCCTTTCATCATATAACCGTTTGGGTAACTCATACGCGCCGTTCACCGTCACCAACATATATTCCGACAGTGACCTAACATAGCTATCATGAAACGACGCGCGCTCCTGATCACGAGTGTCGGTGTCCTCGGTGGTTGTCTCCAGAACGGGGCAGAAAACACGCAAGGCTCCGACGGGACTGATCAAGAGGAGGACGATAACGGAATGGATCAGGAAACCGAATCGAACGGAACCGCCGAGGAACCCGACTCGAACACCACGGATCAAGACAACACGGCAAACGGGACCGACCAAGGCGACCCAGTGAACGGATCGGACCACACTACCGAACCAATTGAGAACGAGCAGACCGCCACGTCAAACGGGACGACTCAAGACAACACGACGAACGGGTCAGCCCAAGAAGAGGAGGGAAACGGGGCTGATCAGGACGACCGCGAAACACGGACCTACGAGATAAAAGCGGAAACACCGTCCGATACCCCGATTCGGCATGAATTCGAGATCACTCAACCCGACATCCACTCGCCGGATTCGCCGCTCACGCTCACGGCTTCGATCTCGAACCGGACAGATGAAACGGTTTCGTACGCAGATAAGGGTCAAATAATCGGGTCCTACCTTGTATCTGGTGAGTTTATCTTGGTTCCAAAAGATGAACATGAATACTCGTTCGACGACGAGCAACGAATGTGGTTTTCGACAGACCTCAGATACGATGAGACAGGCATACAGGAAAAACTCCAACCGGATGGAACACGAGCCCAGGATCTTGTCATGATACGGCGACCGCTTAAAGAATTCCCAGATGAAGTTCCTATGGAGTTTAACTTTTCTACATCATTTGGGGTGGAGAAAGAATCTGATGACGCGATCACAGATTACGAGCACACAGTAGCGTTCTCCCTCGTTGCAACGCTGTAACCCCTGAAGTGGCTATCGCGTGATATCGATCTGCTTCTCTCTTAGTAAACCGCTGTAAATCTGAATATAACAGAACGGTTCGTTCGCAGTCCAAAGTAACGCGAGGTTCAGCCTCACTCGTACCGAAATTATTGCTTGAAGTCAAGCCGAGCAGGTGGTTGGGTAGCCCGCTGTGCGCGCGGAGGAGGTGGGAGCAAGAGGGTAGAGGGAGCGACGCGACGGGAGCGACCGGCCTCTTCGGTGCGGGGCGGTGGGTACTGGTGATGGTTCGAGTCCCGTTTGAGGGAGGTTTGAGAGCCGCGTTTGGGCCGTTTGGACCACATGGCAGGATAAAGCAGTACAGCACTTTTCGAGAGATCGACGGACACCGTAGGGATTTGACCACTGCACTCAACGATTCAACCACTGTAGATAGAGGGCTGACAGGAACTTCCCAGCGCGGCAACCAGGGCGGAACCGGGCCACGCCAATCTTTACGGAGGTTGTGTGGTCCCATCAGTTGAGATCCGATGTTCAAGTCCGATCGAGTCTCTGGTAATATTGTTTGGCCACCACTTATTTACGTCTGACGAGCGTCTGACGATGAGGATGGATTGGGAGAGAAATCACACAATATGGACCACTACAATCGGCGTGAAGCGGCAGACAAGATGCTGAGTATCCTCGCACAACGGAATTGCCGCTCCACGTTGCTGTGTTTTCAGGGGACGACAGAAAACGTGATATCAGTACGCGATCTCGCAGCCAGGATCTCTCCAGAGGGGGATTCAGACGAAACAGCTGTCCGTCTTCAGCATTCGACGCTTCCACGGCTCGAAGATGCTGGGCTCGTCGAGCACGATTCCAGGAGCGATACGGTTCGATATCATGGGGATCAGAGGGTAGAGGAGTTATTGGATGCGGTCACTGATTGTTTCCCGAGGGAAGCGGAGGTTTGTGAAGTGGGTCCGTGAGTTGGGAATACAAGTTTAATCACAGGAGATCCGGCAAGGGAAAGCCAGAGGCTTTTCGTGTATGTTGACTGATGGGAGTCTATGCAGGACGAGATCTTTCGAGTTTTGTCAAAGCCCCATCGACAGCAGATAATAACCGCTGTTAACGAGCATGATGGCCCCATTGGCCTCAGTACCGTTGGAGAAGCGACTATCATGGACGCTGACACCTGGAGAACCATCAGATGCTGCTGGTCCATAACCATCTCCCGAAGCTGGACGACTACGGGATCATTCAGTGGGACCACAAGAGCCGAACAGTTACAGAAGGAGAGTGGTTTGGGGTGGCGAGATCGCTACTCAATCCAGTACCTAACGACAGCTGTGAGAAATTGTCGATTGTGTCGAGTCATGTGGGTCCATAAGTCGAGACGAGTTGCTTAATCTCAAAACCCACTGTATATTTATAGAGTGGTCTGAAGTGCGCCGGGGGGATTCGTCTTGAGGCAGAAAATCTACTTAATCCTACTTCCGCGGTTGAGTAAATCGTCGTTTTGAGGTCGTTTTTGCGTGTTATAGAGGGAGTCCCTCCGAAGCGTCTGTGCCGTTTCAGCGGTGGTAGGTTACCAGGTCGGCAGCCCGATGAAGCGCGTCCATCGGTGATATCTTCCCGGTTTGTCAATCAAAACCGGCAGGCTGCACCGCTCCCAGAGAAATCATGCTCCTCGTTCAGATTAAACCGCGGAAGTCGGATTAACCGAATACGGATGGATAGATGGGCTGTGCCCTGGCACGGACTCTCCGGCGGGCGGTTCCCCCACCACACCGCCCGCTCATGCTCTTACTAGCCTCGGCGGCGTCCCGACTGACCGCGCGCTCCTCGACAGTCAACTTTGGTTCGATCTAACCATCAAGCCTACAATCCCTCACGAAAGCGATCCGATTGCACGGCTTGGGTTCCGTTGCCCCCGGGCCGTGCTCTGTATGTATTCGGGCGGGCGGTTCTTGCCACCGGACCGCCCCGCTCGTGCCCTCGATTGATCGTGAGCAGCGGCAGTATCCAAAAAACGTCGCCCCGGTAGGGAATGGGGCGAGACGACGAATACGTTGTGCAATGGCCGACCCCGTGATTTACGAGGCCGACAAATTCCACATTTCTCTCGGCCATTAGTTATGCTCTCCGAACCAGAAAGCAGTAGTGAGTTACCACTGAATACCACCAAATCCGACCTTAGACGCCACTGCGTATTACCGAAGCTGGACACAGTAGAATTGGACCCCAGTCTGAGTAAGCTCAACCCGCCTGAGTCATTATTTCACGGGATGAGAAGCTGATTCTCGCGTTACCTTGGCCTGCGGACCCAACCTTCAATACAATTGCCATCTCTTTCAGGGTATATGGCAATTAGCCAAAATATGGTATTGGTTGAGAAGGTTGGCCTGATCCTCAGTCTCAGTCGATCACACCAGTGACCGCACGAATGCATCGAGAACATGCTGAACCGGTCTGATCCGTGTTCGGATAGTGTCGAGGAATTGGCAAAGACGATGATCAGCACTGGACAGTCGCTGTCGGCGG